>JBAPYY010000053.1:0-21409 GCA_049284975.1 Occallatibacter sp. | reverse complement strand
CCTTAAGAGAGACCAAGCGCCCTCGATCCGGGACTTCAGCAATCATTCATTTGTGAAATTTGTCAGACGCTATCCCATTTTTCTTCTCGCGCTTGGCCCGCCGTTGTTCAGAACTCATGCAATTGATGCAACGGGCGGCGTTATTGATCTCTGGAGTGTATTTCAGGTAGCCTGGCTTTCTTTAATTGCCGGTCGCGCGATTATCCGGCTGACGAGCGTGCAGTCTATCGCTATTCCCAGGCAGGTACAATCTATCCTCAGGTTGGCATTCTTTATCGGCGTTTTATTCTTGATATCTGCAGCCTACTCTCCAAGCCGCCTCGTGTCTGCGGCGTATTCGATTATCTATTTTCTTACTTTAATCTGCGTGGTTGAGTTTGTGGTAGATGTCTATCGAACACCTCCGCCTTGGATAAGCTGTTTAATCCATCTTAGGTTCTGCATGGTTTTGCTCGTGATTTTGGTACTTTTGACCCTGCCCTTTAACCCCTCTATCGTTTTAACTGTTTTAGGAAAATCCGGAATACGTCTTTCTGGAGGACCGGTAGGTCCAATTGCTTTGATCTCCCCTGTAATTGCAATTGTCTCGGCATACACCTTTCTGCATTCTCTGGAGTCCAGAGTTCGTGCCGCATTTCTTTTCTCTGTCGGCTTGGCAGGAACACTGGCTACGCAGGCAAGAGGGGCCGAAATTGCTTTGTTTATAGCCCTCTCGCTGATTGCTTTTGATTGGGCGAAGACAAGCCGGCGTGCTGGGCTTATAGTCATTTGCGGATTCGTTGCCTCAATTATTTTTGGCGGCGCGATTGTTGGTGTTATCGGAGGAGGGCAAATTTGGAATATCTTCAATCGAGGTCAAAGTATTGAAGGTATCGTAAGCGCCAGCGGGAGAACTGAGATTTGGAAGTTTGTAATCCAATACTGTATGTCTCATCCTCTGGGGATGGGCTATGTCGCCGGCTTCAGAATGTTGTTCAAGACACATTTTACCCTTGGCTCGGGTCTCAGTGTTGACAGCATTGGGAACACGCACAACGCCTTCATTCAATTCCTGGCCGACGCGGGATGGGCGGCGATGGCGCTTTATCTGGTCATGTTGGCCAAAGTGCTCGCGTTGGGGTTGCGCTTTAGAGCGAGGCTTACCTCAGCGATAGGTGATTCGGAAGGCATATTACGCCACGCGCTCAATTGTGCAATAGTACTACTCATCTTTTGTTTAGTGGAAGGCATGGATGCTTCAGACTGTGCTGTTCCATTGAGAGTTCCGTTCTATTTTCAGAACTTAGTTATTGCAATTATCCTTGGCGCGTCTGCAAATGCACTTTTCGCATTTCGTGTTCGACATTTTCAGTCTGTGCAACGATCGTTAGTGAAACAACCTGATCCGCTTGTTTAACAATATGAAAGTCCTTGTAGTTCACAACAAATATCAATTCACCGGCGGTGAAGACGCTGCAGTGCATGATGAGATCGAGCTGCTCAGGCGGCGTGGTCATTGTGTAGAGTGGTTGGAGCAGAATAATGACGCGATTCACGACATTCGCGGCAAGTTAATCGCCTCCAGCTCCGTTTTCTATTCGGCCAGCGCTCGAAGAAGAATGAGCCGTTTAATCCAGGAATTTCGACCGGACGTTGTGCACGTTCACAACTGGTTTTCGATGCTGTCGCCGTCGATTGTTATTGAAGCTGACACGTCCGGCGTGCCGGTTGTACAGACCTTACATAACTTCAGGATGCTCTGTGCGAATGCTTTGCTCTATCGGAATGGCGTTGTATGCACCGACTGTTTGGGAAAGTCGTTTCCAATGGATGGGATGGTCCATGGCTGCTATCGCGGCAGTCATGCGGGCAGTGCGGTGGTCACTGCCGCCTATGCCTTCCACCGTTTCATCCATACCTGGGATAGGGTGGATCTTTTTATTGCGGTTTCCAGCTTCGAGCGCGAAATTCTGATTAGGGGCGGTTTGCCCTCAGAAAAGGTCGTGGTGAAAACTAACTTCTGTGACTTTCGCGTCGCGCAGACGGATGACCTGACAGAAGACTTTGCACTTTATGTTGGCCGACTTTCGCCCGAAAAGGGTATCAGGACGTTGCTTTTAGCGTGGAAGCAAGGCAGGGTTCCGATTCGCCTGAAAATCATCGGAGATGGCCCTTTAGCGGAGGAAGTAGGTGCTTGCGCGGCCGCCAACACGAACATTGAATATTTGGGCTTGCAGCCTGCGGATGCGGTATGTCAGGAGATGGCGAAAGCAAAGTTCCTGGTCTTTCCGTCCGAGTGGTTTGAGACTTTTGGGCGAACCATTATTGAAGCGTTTTCGCAGGGCACGCCAGTTCTCGCCGCCGATCTTGGCTCTGCAAGGGAGTTGGTGAGCGAAGGCCTGACAGGCTATTTCTTTCCGCCCGGAGATGTCGATGCACTCGCTGCGGGTGCTTTGCGCTTCGGCGCCGGCGAGGGTTACAAACAAATGCGCGTCAATTGTCGCAGTCTGTTTCTAAGCAGATTTACGGCGGAAATCAATTACGCCCGGTTGATGGAAATCTACGCCCAGGCTATTGCAATGCGGCGACAGCGGCGAGCTGACGCAGGAAGTAGGTCGTAAGCTGCTCGCTCCGCTGCCGGCAATGGGATTCGAGTTGATTAAGCAAATAGGTGATTGCGAGCCGAGGCAACAAATCCGCGTCGAGGTCCATTCGCCGGAAATATTCCGCGCAGATAGATCTTGATCGAATGGCCGAATACCCTCCGGCCTTTTCGCCGAAGAGGCGATCGTCGCTAAATTGAAAATGCAGCAAATCGTATGCGGGCAGACCGGCAAAGTCAGCCCACTCCCAATCTACAAGGACATAACCTGCTTTTGCGTTGTGGCGGATGTTCCATGGCGTAAAGTCCCCATGCACTAACATCGTTGGCACCGCGATATCGAGATCGAGACAGCTTATAGAGCGACTGAGGACATCGGGCGCCATCTTGTCCAGCTCGGCCCTGAACGGGCCGAGACGCCGAGCCGTCTGGTCGGCAACTTGCGCCAGGTTTTTTGATTCGCCGCTCAGGGGAAGCCGACCCAAAATATCCATGAATTCAGGTCGAAATCGACGGTCTGGCATCTGCCCATGCACAAAATCCTGTGTGGCTGCCCGCAATTCGGAGTGAACCGTTAAAAGGTTAGGCGCCCAACTGTAATGCTCTAATTTGCGTAGCACCTCAGCTTCATGAAGAACGCTGACTCCGCCTCCAACTGTCAGCCCGACTTTGAGAACCGCCTCAATGCGATGAGCATCATCGAGCAGGAAGACAACGACTTTCCTGTCCGGCGATGGATTGCCGACCAAAATGGCCATATCTCCGTCCTGGGATTGAATGCCGCACCTTTCAAACCATTGCCGCAAGCCTGCCCTGGAGACGGCCACGCTCGACACTGAGGGAGCAAGCCGCAAAGTGCTAGTGCGCGCGCCCATGCGGATGGCGAGCCATTTGAGCCGACTCAGCGTCGCGAAGGGCCGCCAGGTGCTCAATGCGAAGGCAGAAGCACGCGGCCGCGCTGGAATCAGCCAGCGCGGACCCCAGTTGCCCGGAATCACAAGATAAGTTTCCGAATCTTCCGTGGCATCGTCGCCATTGATACCGAGAGCTGCCAATATCTCCGCGACACTGAGCGTCTCTGAGGGGCTTGTAAGTTCTATCGCCATATCCACTCACGATATAACTCAGCGGGAAGCGCATCCAGATTCGCCATAGCTTACGCTCCCAACTTCTTTGCCTGCTCCTCACCGCTCAGGACGCGGAAGACACCTTCTGCCAGGGCCTGCAATTCATCTTCGCCGGGATAAACACAGATGGGCGCAATCCAGTTGAGGTTATCGCGCAACAGCGACACCACTCTCTCCGAATGCGCCATTCCGCCGGTCAGCAGCAGAGCATCCACTTTTCCCTTGAGCACCGCGGCCATCGCTCCGGCTTCCTTGCAAATCTGATGGATCATCGCCTCGAAGACTTGAGTGGCCAGCTGGTCACCCGCGTCGATGCGCCTCTCCACGTCGACCAGATCGCGCGTGCCAAGGTAAGCAAAGAGGCCGCCGTCTCCGAAGACATGGCGGTCAAGTTGCTGCTCGGTATATTTGCCGCTGAAGCAGAGCTTTATGAGCGCGCGGACCGGCAGTCCTCCGCTGCGGTCAACGCCAAATGGGCCTTCCTCGATGGAATTGCTGTCGATCATCTGTCCGTCGCGGTGCGCCGAGACTGTGATCCCGCTGCCCAGATGCGCGACAATGAGCCGCAGCTGCTGATATGTGCGCCCCTGCTCGCGCGCATATCGACGGCAGACGGCTTTGGTATTCAAGGCGTGACCGACTGACGTGCGCTGGACGAGCGGTGAGCCTGTGGGACGCGCGCACGGTTCCCACTCATCTATGGTGACTGGATCCACAATATAGGCGTTCACCCCAGCGGCCTGAGCGAAGCGGAGAGCCAGCATGGCGCCGAGGTTGGAAGCATGGTCGCCGCGGCTGGCTAACCGCAAGTCCTCCACCATCACATCGTCTACCAAATAAGTGCCGCACTTGATAGGCGGCAACATTCCGCCTCGACCGACCACAGCGGCAAACCGCTCTGGCGCATAGCTGGACTCTGCAAGCGCCTGCGAAATCAGTTTCGCGCGAAAATCCAGTTGCGAGAGAATCGGACGACCTTGGAAAACGGCCAGCTCATCCTTATCATGCCGGATATTGCGCACCAGTTCGGCGCCGTCTTGCGTGTAAATTCCAAATTTTGTTGAGGTCGATCCGGGGTTCAGAACGAGCACCCGGCTGTTTTCGATGGTCAAGAATCATGCCTCCCAGGCCAAAGAGAGTTTACTCTTCGCTGCCTTCCCACGCGCTGTGAGGGAAAGCACGCGAGCAAACAGCAAGCAAGCGAGTCAGCAAGTCAGGCCCTGGAGCGATGATTTGGAGAGGTTTTGGGGTGAAAAGCGGAATTTTTCAGCGATTTTCAGAGGTCATTTCTCGCGATGCGGGAGATTTTTGGCTGTGCGCTCTTCGAGCAGTGTTGATTCCAAACGGTTTATAAATTATGTGCAAGGATTCAGGGGAAATTCGCACTCCTTGGTCTAGGGGGGTAGGGGGTATCCGGGTGGGGGGTACGGACCGGTCACATGCCTGACATATTGAACCGGGGATTGATCGGCCTGCTCGGGGGCTAACTGAATTCAGAGTAGCAGGATGCAGTAAATGATAAGCAAAAACGCTCCCGCCTGAAGATCTTGGAAAATCTCAGCTCTTGTGCAGTGGCGCAATGGGCTAACCAGTGTCTTCCCATATACGGAGATTGAGATACGGCAAAAGAGTACATTGGTAACCGGATACAGCACGGAATCAATATTTTACCGATTATTCACTTGCATTGGACAATCCGTGCTACACTCTATTCAATCGTAGAATTCGATCTGAAGTTCTTGCCTGTTCCGGTTACCGCCTACTCGCAAACTTCCACATTGCGTTCGCGGTAAATCAGTATCAGAGGAGCAACACAAAATGGAAACAGGCACAGTCAAGTGGTTTAATGACGCCAAGGGCTTTGGATTTCTGAGTCGCGAAAACGGCGAAGACGTCTTTGTTCATCACACCGCCATCCAGTCGAACGGCTTCCGTTCGCTGCAAGAGGGCCAACGCGTTCAGTTCAACGTGACCAAGGGTCCCAAGGGCTGGCAGGCAGAGAACGTCCAGGTTGTCTAAGGGTAACCGCCCTGGTAACCGGTTCGGAATCAAAGAGAAAGGGACGGCGCTATGCCGTCCCTTTCTTGCGTCTAGTGGTATTCAGCCCGTCGCGTTCGCGTGGCCTCGCGGCAAATCTAAGCAGCCGGCTTTAGGCTCTTAACGCTCACACCAGGAGCGGCGGGGTGAAGATTTTCCTTAAGCGTCACGTGGGTGCCTAAATATTGCAGCACATCGTTAATTGAATCTTCAAAGCGCGAACCGGTCTTGTGAGTAGCTTTGACGCCTTTGGCGACCAATTGGCAGACTTCAAAGCGGTTCATTCCCTGCGCGAGCGCGCGGTGTATCTTGTCGGAACGCATGACGTTACTCCGGTGAACCAGTGATTGGTGCGTGTGGTACCGAACTCGTCAGGAGCGGTGGGATGGCAAGAGCCGAGCAGGCTTTTACAATTCGAAGGCCGGGGCTGATGATTCGAATCTATCTTCATTGTACGCCGGAATCAGATGCAGCGCGGGTTTTCGCGCGCTGGCGAGCAGCCCAACCGCAGAATCCTGCCCGCTCCTGGCATTCATGGCTCGTCCTATGAAAAAAGCCCGTCCCGGAAGCGGTTGGCGCATCCGGGACAGCGTATCTGCCAGCGCGGCAGGCTATCGCAAGCTGCTGTAGCCCGCCTCTCAAGAGAGGCGACTGGCAACCATGAGTCCAACAGTTTCATTTACGCGTCATACGAATTGTCATCTTTTGCCTCTCTTCCGACCGAAGACGCAAACCATCACCTCGAACCAACTCAGGATGTTCCGTCAAGCGCCACGGCAAATATTGATCAGCCCTTACTTCAATCTGAACATCCATATCCGGCGGTATGAGTACAGTCGAGTCAGCGGGCTTGCCCATGCCTATGAGGTCCTTCGGGTCGGACGTGTTCCGCAGGATGATAGATGGGTTTTCGATAGGGGCGTCGTTCGCGTCGTCAACTATGTTCAATTTCAATGTTGCCGCTTTTGGCCCAAGCGTGAACAGAACGCTGCTGTTTGGGTGCTCGGGAGTGAGCACCACTACAATCTCCTTGCTTTGATGGCTGTAGAAGTTGAATGACATATCCGGATAGCCATCGGACGGTTTCTTCACCCTCACAAGATAAGTGTCCATTGGCAGTTTGCCCTGTGTGCACGAACCGGATGTGTCAGTCTTGCAGTTGGCAGAGACATAAACCAGTATTGTCCCCTCGCGCCGGGGCGGGTCGAACTTGACGATGGCCGCCGGTACTGGGTTGCCCTGCTGATCGATCACCTTTACAGATATGGCTCCTCTGGGATCCTGAGACCATACCAGTGCGCTGGCCATAAGAGCCAGAATTACGAATGCGATACGATTCATTGAAATTCTTCCTCCATGTCTTATTTGGGTATGACAGTCCCGTTGGGCAGACTGTTGGGGGTTTGAACGCCATCGATCTGGATGACGTTTGTATACACGTAACCGCTTGGAGTGCCAATTGGGGTATTCGGCGACGTATACCCCCAATACCACGGGTCCACCACGTTCGCTCCGCAGCCAATGGGCGTCAAATTATCCGAAACCAACGTCCAAGTATCGTCGAAGGTTCCGTCATAGGAGTCGTATCCTCCATTTGGGCAAGTTTTCGCCGAAATTGTCGGCTGACTCTGATTGCAATTCCAGTTTGTATACGAAGGCAGCTCGCAGAATGTCGATGCACCTGCATTCGAACCGCTGAAGTTCTGTACCTGATAACTTACCGTTCGATCAATAGTTGTGCTGCACCCGCTACAGTAACCCCAGATATCGTTTGTCACTGTCATCTGATACGGGCCGTCGAGCACAAACTGTTGCGCGTTGCTCGTCTCTCTGTGTGCGGTCACGGAGATGCTGTTATTACCGACCGTCGCGGTATTGCTGGCTGACAGGGTGATAACAATCTGTGAATAGCTAGATGTTTGCCCAGATGACGTTACGCCGGTAGGAAGGTTGACCGTCGGTGACGTTCCGAATCCCGATCCGGAAATTGTGACCTGTACGTCATCTCCCCCGACAAGTAACGTAGAGGGTGAAATGCTCGTGATCGTGGGCTGTCCGACAATCTGCACCGTTATCCCACTGTTGCCGCTAGGATCAGTGCAAGGGCTGCCTGCTGTGCCGCCTGCTGGTGTGGCGTTGGCAGTAGCCCTAGTAACTCTCCTAATAAGAGGTAGCAGAAGCAGGTTGTACGCCTCGAGGCAGACCGTCTGTGTGGGGGTGGTGGCCGTGGGCGCGAAGGTGCCAGTAATCTGCGTTGCGCTGACCTGCACTTGGGGCTGAGCTCCGGCACTGGATTTCCGTCCTCAGTGTATGCGTATAGCAAGGTTGGATTGCAGTATTCCGTGTACCCTGGTGGCTCGAATCCAGTGGTGACAAAGCCGGATCCGTTGACAGTGAAGGCATAGGTTTGTCCTGCCATCCAGACGTCAGGGGTGACGGAGGTGATGGTTGGTGTGCCGCATTGTGCGTGGCAGATTGTCGGGGAAAAGAGGAAGAAAAGTGTGACGGCATAGGGGAACGGCCTTGGAATTGCCTCCCAAATTTACCCAGGAACTTGCGCATGGGTCCGATCCTTTCAGTAGGTTGGCTACGAGCCGGGTGGGGGGAACGGCTCGGCAAAAATTCTACCCCGATTCGCCCACACATCAACTGAGGTTGTTGCGATAAACGGTACATTGGTAATGCTGTCTACGGTGGCGGTTTCGCTCTGATGGCGCGGCGACCGCAGTGAAGGCAAGCCCTGTTTCACCGTCGAAATAGATGCTTTTGCGATGATCTGGCACGCTGGCACTGCTTTCGCAGCCACACAAACCCTGTTATTCTAGAGCGGAACCAGAGTAACTGTGTCCTGTTGAGTTTTGTTCAGGATCGCCGCTCCCTGATGGTCGCGTCGACTTGAGTGCTGTGGTTTCGGGATATATCAACTCTGGTTCCGCTGTAGGGGTTGCATCCGCGCGATTTGCGGGAAACCCTGAATAGATTGCACCGAAAGAGGTTACAAGTGGCAGATACCACCAAGATTGAAGATGTACAGGAACGGAAGAAGCTGAAGCGCGCCGCCCGCAAGAAGGCCGCTCCCAAGGCGAAGCGGACCGAACCGCGCGGATCGAACAAGAAGAAGGTCAAGAAGCTAGCGCGCGGCGTCTCGAAGCGGTAAGCGCTCTGCATGAAGCAACTGAATTCCGGGTTGGCCCACGCGATCGCGACCGGCCCGGAATTCGAGCTTACCCTCCTGCATTACTAATTTTTCTCCTCTGCCGCCAGCCTCTGGACACGAGCGGGACAGCGCGGATTTCCATCAGGAAACCCTCACCCTGTAAACTGCGTCGAAGGCATCCTGAACCGGAAATCTCTACACTAGCCGGCGGGGCTCTGCCATTCTCAGGTCCCCGCCGACAGCGGGATGAGGAGAACCGCCCTGTTCAGACAGCTATTTGCCCGCAAGTCCATCGATAAGCTGATCCTCGACTCGCAAGAGCCTGGGCACTCTCTGAAAAAATCCCTCGGCCCTTGGTCGTTGACAGCGCTGGGCATTGGCGCGGTTATCGGGTCTGGCATTTTTACGGTCATCGGCACTGCCATGGCCGGCCAGAAGTTCGATGTGCCGAACATTCGGGATACCCCGCTGCTGCATTACCTCATCCACCACACTGCCATGGCCGGACGGCCGGGTGCGGGACCAGCGCTGGCCCTTTCGCTGGTGCTGGTTGCCATTGTCTGCGTTTTTACGGGGTTGTGCTACGCCGAACTGGCGTCGATGATTCCCATCGCCGGCTCCGCCTACACCTACACCTACGCCACGCTCGGCGAACTGGTGGCCTGGATCATTGGCTGGGATTTGATTCTGGAATACGCCTTCAGCAACATGAGCGTCAGCGTGGGTTTGTCGGCTCATATTGTCGATCTGCTTGACTGGTTCGGCCTCCATCCGCCGGTGAAATGGATCTCCCCTGCATATCTGCCCACAGGACTCCAGGATCTGGCGGGCAATGACCTTTACAAATCCGGCTGGCACTTCGGCTTCAACATTCCCGCATTCCTTGTGGTGATGATTCTGACGGTGATTCTCGTGCGCGGCATTCGCGAGTCGGCCCGCACTAACAACGTTTTGGTTCTAATCAAGATGGCAGCCATTCTGGTCTTCATTTGTGCAGGCGCCAGCTTCATCAAGCCGCATTATTGGCACCCGTTCATGCCCAATGGCTGGACTGGCGTGCTGACCGGCGGCTCCATCATCTTCTTCACTTACATCGGCTTCGACTCGGTTTCGACAGCCGCCGAGGAGTGCAAAAACCCGCAGCGCGACCTGCCCTTTGGCATCATGGCTACGCTCGTCGCCTGCACTGTGCTCTATGGCGGAGTGGCCCTGGTGCTCAGCGGCATTGTGCCCTGGCAGACAGTGATGGGTGACGCGGCTCCAGTGGTGAACGCCATCAAGCGACTCTCACTGCTTCCTGGCGGACACAACCTTATCTGGGTGCGGCTGTTTGTGCTCATCGGCGCTATGCTGGGCATGATTTCTTCCATTCTGGTCTTCCAGCTTGGCCAGGCGCGTGTCTGGTTTGCCATGTCGCGCGACGGCCTGTTGCCGACGGTCTTCAGCCACATCCATCCCAAGTTCCGTACCCCGGCAGTAGCTACCTGGGTGGCCGGATTTGTGGTGGGCGTTCCGGCCGGATTGCTGGACATTGGCACCGTGTCGAATCTTTCGAACATCGGCACCTTGTTCGCATTTGTGCTGGTTTCGATCGCCGTGCTTATCCTGCGCTTACGCGAGCCGGAACGGCATCGCAGCTTCCGCGTGCCGCTGGGTCCGGTCTTCCCGGTGCTGAGCATCATCTTCTGCATCGTGCTGATGATGGGTTTGGAAGTGATGACCTGGATGGCCTTCTTCGCATGGCTCGTCGCCGGCCTGCTGATTTATTTCCTCTACAGCCGTCATCGTTCGGAGTTCGCTGGGCTGAAGTAGCCTCGGTCCCGCGAGGATCCTGTGCGGCTGGTCATTCATCCGTTCGCATCATAGTGTCTCGAAGCGTTTTTTCACTCAGGACTTTTGCGACGGCCCTGACAGCGCGATCCACGTCGCCTTCGCAGGTTTGCCAGTTGCATACACTCACGCGCATGACACGATGTCCCTTCCAGTTGCTGCCTGTGAAGAATGCTTCTCCTGTGGCGAGAATCGCGGCTATGGTCTCGTCGGTCCACTTGGCGTGATCGGATTCCGTAGCGTCAGGATGTGGATCGAGGAATCGCACCAGACCCTGATTGATCGTAGGCACGCAAAGAATCTCTGCACCGGGCAATTGACCGATGCGAGTAACGAGCGAATGGGCATGGACACAGCAACGCTCGACGAGGCTGGAGACTCCATCACGGCCGAGCTGGCGCAAAGCGGCATAGGTGGGGAAACCGCGTGCCCGCCTGGAATACTCCGGATTCCAGTCGATTTGATCGCGCGCGTCGGAATCGAAAGTCAGATACGATGCGCGATGCGACAAGGCTGCTTGATGCGCTTCAGGGCGGGCAACGAAAGCATATCCGCAATCGAAGGGAACATTCAGCCATTTGTGGCCGTCCGTAGCCCAAGAATCAGCTCCCTCGACACCTTTGACCAGATGCTTCAATTGAGGACTGGCAGCCGCCCACAATCCGAATGCGCCGTCCACGTGGACCCAGGCGTTGTGTTCCCTGGCGATGGGCAGCAGAACATCGAACGGGTCGCAAGAGCCGGTGTTGATGTCGCCTGCCTGCAAGACAACGATAACGGGCGCGGAGGGGAAGCGCTTCAACTCCTCGTTCAGTCCCTCCGGCAGCACACGGCCCAGGTCATCGACCGGAAGATCGACGATTTGGCGGGTTCCCATTCCCAGTAGACGAACTGCGCGGTCGATGGAACCGTGCCGTTGACTATTCGCAAGAATGCGAATCGGCCGAGCGCCCCACAGGCCCGACTGCTCGATATCCCAGCCATGCCTTGCCAACAGCCCGTGGCGAGCCGCCGCAAGACATGTAGCATGAGCCATTTGGCAGCCGCTGACCAGCGCGAAGCTGGCGGACTTCGGCAGCCCCAGAATTTGCTTTAGCCAACCGCCGGCGACCTCTTCAACTACCGCTGCCGCCGGGCCGGTGGAATAGAGACCGGCATTCTGGTCCCATGTCGCTGTAAGCCAATCGGCAGCGAGAGCCGCTGGAAGCGACCCTCCGATCACCCAACCCCAAAAGCGTCCTCCGGCAGAGCCCAGGATGCCGCCTTCGACGTCGGCGACAAGCTCCTCGATGACCTGCTCCGGAAGGAGGCTTTGCTCAGTCAATTCCTTTCCAAGCCTGCTTCGAAGGGCATTGATATCCACCGTCGCTGCCACAGAGGCGCTATCCAGATTTTCCAGATAAGAGACTGCTGACTGAAATGCTGTGTGAAGTACATGGCCGTATTGCGGGTTCTTCATTTCCATGGTTCAAGCGTAGCGGCTTGCGCCCAGGCAAATCTACCCGAATCTTGCTCGCAATTCTTTCGCTCTCGACTCAGCGCAGATGAATTCGGGTCTGTTGGTGCCGTTAAACTGAGCTTGTGACTGAAATTAAGGACTTCATTCGCCGCCTGCCCAAGGCCGAGTTGCATCTGCACCTCGAAGGTACGATACTGCCCAGCACGCTTGTCGAACTCAGCCTCCGCCACGACGCCCGCCCGCTCGCGCTTGCCGAGGCTGAGGCGCTTTATCGGTTCGAAGACTTCACAGGCTTTCTGGAAGCTTTCAAGGCTGTCACGCGCCTTCTGATCACACCGGAAGATTACGAGTTGGCCGCCTGGCGCATGATAGAACACCTGGCCGCGCAGGGAGTGGTTCACGCAGAGGTATACATTTCTGTGGGCGTCATCTACCTCTGGCGCAACCACGACCCGGCGGCCTTTGAGCCGATTTTCGCCGGACTGGAACGAGCGCGGAAGCGTGGCGAACGCGAACTGGGCCTTTCGCTCTATTGGATTTTTGACGCTGTGCGCCATTTCACCTTGCCGGAGGCAGAGCGCGTTTTCCTGAAAGCTGTCGAACTGAAGCCGGCGCATCCCTCGATTATCGGAATTGGATTAGGCGGCGACGAAAGGCGCACCGGCTCAGAGCCTTTTCGCGACCTGTATGCGCAGGCGGGGCAGGCCGGACTGCGGCTCACCAACCACGCCGGCGAGACCACCGGACCTGAAGCCATCTGGGAAGCGCTCGGTATCGGCTCGGAGCGCATCGGCCACGCTCTCTCGGCTCTGAATGACCCGAAGCTGCTCCAAGAGTTGAAAGCACGAGAAGTGCCGCTGGAGTTGTGTCCCACGTCGAACGTCCGCACTGGCGTATGCCCTTCAATTGCCGCTCACCCTTTGCGCAAGCTCTTTGATCTGGGGCTTCTGGTCACCCTCAACTCCGACGACCCTGCTTTCTTCGGCTCCGATCTGGGCGGCGAGTTTCTGATGGCCCACACTGAACAGAAATTTACCCCCGAAGAACTCCGCCAGCTTGCTCGCAACTCCTTCCGAGCGAGCTTTCTTTCCGCGGAGGCGAAAGCCCAGTGGCTAGCTAGAGTTGATTCCGTCGAATAAAAAAGGCTCGGCCTGAACTAAATGCCCAAAATCGCCGAAATAAGGCTGACGGCCATCACATCAAATTCCACCGATACCGCGATATGATGTTCTGGTAGGAGAAGGCCAGCCCATGTCCACTGAACCTGAAACACAGATTGCCGAAGACGAAACAAAAGAATCCAGCGCCCTGCGCGTGATTGGCTGGCTCTCGCTGGGAGTGGCTCTGGCTGCGGTAGGCGTCTTTGCGGGCCGCGAGCTTCGCAAGCGCTACAAGTTCAATCACCGCACGCCGTACGATTTCTACTCCGAGGCGGGCGAGCGCCAGAGCGGCGAGTTTGGCCTGGGCATATAGCGCTGCACTGATTTCTGTTGTGAAATGCCGCCTCCGGGCGGCATTTCCCGTTTATGCCACGTTTTCAACGGATCCCGCAAGCACTCCCCTGCGTTACTCTTAGAGCCGTATGGGCCGCATCCGAGTACTCCCCGATCAGGTTGCCAATCAGATCGCCGCCGGCGAGGTTGTGGACAGGCCTGCCTCGGTGGTGAAAGAGCTGCTGGAGAACGCCTTGGACGCTGGAGCTATGCGCATCCGCGTCGAGGTTGAGGCGGGCGGGCGCAAGCTCATCCGGCTCACCGACGACGGCCACGGCATGAATCGCGACGACGCCCTGCTGGCTTTCGAACGCCATGCCACATCGAAACTCCGCACCGCCGACGACCTGCTCTCCATCGCTACGCTGGGATTTCGCGGCGAGGCGCTGCCATCGATTGCCTCTGTGGCTCGCGTGACGCTAGAGACGGCGACTGGCGAGGAGAGCGCGGGAACGCGGTTGGAGATTGCGGGAGGGAAAATTCTTCACGTGGACGACGCGGCTCTGCCACGCGGCACCACATTGGCCGTGGCAGACCTCTTCTTCAACACTCCCGCCCGCCGCAAATTTCTCCGCGCCGAATCAACCGAACTGGCTCACGTGACGGCTCTGGTGACTCACTACGCCCTGGCCCATCCTGAGAAGCACTTTGAGCTGCTCTCGGCGACGAACACCATCGTTTCCGCGCCACCAGTCTCCCGCACGGCCGAACGCATCTATCAGATTTTTGGCAAAGAGACTCTGGCCCAACTGCTGCCGGTGGCCGCCGAGACCCCTCTGGCCCACGTCGGACTGCCAGAGCCTCCGCCCTGGAAAAAGGATCCCAACGAGCCAGCGCGTGTCCCAGGCACTCTTCGGTTGAGCGGCTTCTACTCCAAGCCTGAACTGCAAAAGCTCAACCGCAACTCGATTTATATATTTATCAACAAACGGCTTATCCGCGACCGGCTGTTGATGCATGCCATCACCGAGGCCTATCGTAACGTGATTCCGCCCACCAGCTTTCCGGTGGTGCTGCTCTTTCTCGAGATGCCGCCTGAAGAAGTGGACGTAAACGTTCATCCGGCCAAGACGGAGGTCCGTTTCCGCCAGCAGAGCCTGATTCATGATTTTGTCCGCGACAGTTTGCGCACGGCGCTCATCAAAGCCAGGCCCGCCGCTGGCTTTCTAGCCGCACTGGACTCTGCGCCCGCGGCCAGCCCGTCGCTGATGCCGCCAGCCGCTTCGCCCTTGCCAGGTTCACCGAATTCTGTGCAACTACCTGCACAGCCGGATTCTGATCCAGGCGCGTTCCAGGAGGCTGGGACTGATGCTGAAGCATTTACACTGACGCCGCACTTGCCCACGCCTGTCCCCGGCAAGCTGCCCTTTACGGCTCAAAGCTTCCAAACGGGCGGTTGGGGCCACCAGAAGGCATGGGGCGAGGCTGCAGCAGCGCTCTTTCAGCCCGCCAGTTTGCCCCCGGCTGGCGACTGCTCTGCGAATCCCGGTGATTCGTCCGGCGCGAACCCCGCGGCTGAAACGGCCCTGATCGAGGCCGAGCAGGCTGCAGCCAATCTCAATCACCTGGGTGCGCTTCGGCCGCTGGGGCAATTGCGCGAGTCGTTCATTCTGGCCACGGGCGACGATGGTCTGTGGATTATTGACCAACATGTTGCACACGAAAGAGTGCTTTTTGAGAAAATTTTAAAAGATCGTCAGGTTGAACAGGTAATGCGTCAGAGGTTACTGATGCCCATGCTTGTAGAATTAAAAGCGTCCCAAATGGTAGTATTCGCCGGTATCGCCGAAGAGCTGGAACGCAACGGATTCGAAGTGGAACCATTTGGCCCTCAAACACTTGCGGTAAAGGCGGCCCCAGTTGGCCTAGAGGGAGCGGCGCTTGAGCGTATGTTAGCCGAGGTAATTGAGCAATCTGGCGCAGATTCCGAAGAACCAGCGCAGAATCATGATCTTACAGCTCTGCGCACGCGCATTGCCGCTTCCATCGCCTGCCATGCCGCGATCAAAATAAACACGCCACTTGACCCGGTTCGAATGGAATGGTTACTGTTGGAACTGGCGAAAACGAGTCATCCGACCAGTTGCCCCCATGGACGGCCAATCGCTTTGCTGTATTCTTGGAAGGAGATCCAGCGGGCCTTCCATAGGATTTGAAATATGTGGAAGGTGGCAGTCCTCCTCTTAGGGGACGGGACAGCCCGGGGCTAACGCCTGCCTGGAAGCGAGGTTTTTCTTTGACATCGGAACAATTGGAAGCATCGCGCGCCGAAAGGATGCGCCTGGACGGACATGGGACACTCACCCTGGAGGATGCCCGGACGTGGATTGAGGAGACAGGGCTGTGTCTCTTTCTGCCCAAGCGTCAGTTTGCTACCTCGATAGCGCCGTCGTTTGTTGAGGCTGTAGCCGGCAAACGCGACGCCTCACCCGCCCGTGAACACATTACCCTGGCCGAAGAGTTGCTGGTACGCCTGGAGTTAGACGGCGTGGCTGTGCGGCTGAACCTGTTGGGCCTGCCCGGTGAGGCGCCCGACTTCGTAGTGGCAAGCTGGGTTTTGCCTTACGTTTATGCCTTGCGCGGCGATCGCGATTGGCGTCGCAGCCCGCAACTGACCGGCTCGCGCCAGGTTTCTCAGCTCGCAGTGCAGGCTTACAAACTGCTGGAAGCGGGCGACACCACAATTGGCAAACTCACGCGGACGCTGGGCCGGGAAGTGACGGAAGGCGCAGTTCTGCGCGCCATTACCGAACTCTGGCAGCAGCTTCGCATTATTCCGGTGGTATCAGCCCCTGGGCAATCTGCCCAATGGCAACTGCTCCGCACGCGCTTCCAGAAAGCCATTGCCGAAGGCGCTTCTACCTCTCAAGTGACAGCAATCTCAGTGCTTGCATCCATTTACCTGCAAGCGGTAATTGCCGCCAGCATGGAAGAAGTGGAGCTGTTCCTGGCCCCGCTCACCGCCCGCAGCAAGGTGCGTGAAGTATTGCGCGGCCTGGTAGCTACGCGCCAAGTGCATACCATCTCGCTCGGCCACGCGCCTCATTTCTATGTTGCCGGCACGCTGCCAGAGTTTGCTACCGCTCCCACGATTTATGCCAGTGCATCGATACCGGCCTCCGCGTACTTTATGCGCTCGGATGAGGAGATGCCGGAGCCTGCAGCGACAAAACCCGTTGAGGCTGCCGCGACAACTCCGCACAGGCCCGTGGAAGCTCACGCGCCCCGCACCCTTGCAACACGCAAACCCGTTGTTGGCGGGAAATCCGGAGCGCGGCCCCATTTCAGCCGCCCTGCCGCGCGCGTTCGCGATCGCAAGCCAGTGCAATCGTCCTCCAGCAGCCGCCCGGCCCGGCCTGCTTCTGCCGCTCGATGGAGCCCCAAGCCGGCTGCACCCTCCAACGGCAAGCACAACGGCGCTCATGCCGGCAACGGCTCTAATAACGGAAACGGCAAGCCGGCTGCGCGCCCGGCGGCTTCCGGCGCACATTCTGCCAAGTCTACTTGGAATCCGCGAAACGGGAGCCAGACCAAGGCGTATTCCAACGGCGCCAAGACCCCTGGAAAACCCGGCGCAACCACTCGCACCGGCAGCGCGCCGCGAAAGGATTCCCGGCCCGTTCACGCAAGCAGTAGCCGAAAGCCGGCGATCACAGCCGGCGCACGTGCTGGAAGCGGCAAGAGGTTTGGCTTTCCCGCACGGCCCAAGCCGGGGACGAAGAAGCGCGGATGACTGACTGCTCGCTCTGTTTTCCAGATTCAGCTCGCAAGATTATTGTCGCTATTGACGGCCCAGCGGGAGCAGGCAAGAGTACCATAGCCCGCCATCTGGCCCAGCATTTTGGCCTGCTGAACCTGGAGACAGGAGCCATGTACCGCGCCTTTGCCTTCAAGGCGCTGCGCGCTGGCCTTCCCTTGAATGAGAGCGCTGGACTGGAAAGCCTGGCAGCGGAAACTTCGATTCGTCTCGAGCCAGGCGAGGACGGCAATCGCGTCCTGCTCGACGGCGAGGACGTGACCGGCCTCATCCGCAATCAAACGGTCACAGATGCGGCCTCGCAGGTCAGCGTTTGGCCTGCCATTCGCGCCTGGATGGTCCGCATGCAGCAGGAGATGGGCGCCCGAGGCGGAGTGGTCATGGAAGGCCGCGACATCGGCACTGTGGTCTTTCCTCAGGCTGAGGTAAAAATCTTTCTGGATGCCGCTCCTGAAGTTAGAGGCCTGCGCCGGTTTGATCAACTTGGACCCAAGCCCGCAATTCAGCCGCAAGAGGTAATCCGCGACCTGCGCGCCCGCGACGAACGGGATCGCAATCGCGCCGATTCGCCGCTTAAACCGGCTCCTGACTCTGTTCTGCTGGATTCAACCAATCTGACGCTGGAAGAGGTGGTGGCCGAGGCCGAAGCGATCGTGGCCGCAAAGCTGGCGCGCCTCTGAGGCAAAAAATCTTCTCAGCGCATCATCCAGGTGAGGTGGTGTTGCCGGGAGCTGGAAGATTACGGCTTCTTTGCCGCAGGCACTGGAGCCTTCAACGGGGTTGCGGTTTTGCTGTACATAATCTTCTTCGTCCCGTTCTCGCAACTGCCAACTACCTTACCTTCCGCGCCCTTGTCTTTGGCCACAATCTCCAGCGTGTAGAACTTCACTCCGTTCACTTCCAGCTTTTTTGCGATCTCAGACTTTAGCGTGTCGCAGGACTTTGGACCTTGTGCACTAGCCAACGCTGACGCGAATAAAAGCAGGGCAAATGAAGCCACGATTCTCATGGTGCGATCTCCTTCAATTTAATGGCAGAATTTCGGGCTAAGATTAGCGCACTTGAGATGGCAGCGTCAATCGCCGTATTGATCCGGCCACGGCATGCGCGCTTCTTCGATGAACATTTTCGCTTTATGTGCCGCTATCGCTTGCGCGCTTATCCCTGCTAGGATGGGGCTGCTCCGTCCATTCGGCAGACAGCAAACGCCAAGTGATCGCGTTCCTTTTGTTCCTTGCAGTATTTCCCTTTGGTTTGCGATAGCTGGAGGCTGGTATGGCAATTTATTGCTGCGTTTGCGGCCTTTTGAACTTTCGCACCTCTCGTTTTCGGTCGTCGGACCTGTCGCAACTGCTTCTCTTGCGCTTGCCGGTACGCTGCTTGAATTGCGACGAGCGAACATTTGCTTCAGTTTCGCAATTTCTCAGATTGCGCCGCGAACACAAGGCGCGCCATAGAAAGCATCAGCAGCGCAGCGCAGTGTAGCCTTTGCGCCTGTTGCTGTTTCGTGCCCGTGCTACAAATCTCTTCGTTTACGTGTGTGGAAGTGTCGCGCGCCGAAGCACCCACTCCGAATGTCGCTTCATTGATTCACCCATGTCGCGCTGAAATGCTATAGGCTCGTAGATGTATGGAAATCACCTGCACCCGATGCCATCAGGCCGTCGAGGCCGAGAGTTGCTACTGTCCCGCTTGCGGCCTGCCGCAACTAGTGTACGGGGCCGACTCGCCTGCGGGGCAGACGCAACCGGTGCGCTGGGACGAGGCAGTGCGGGATGCAGGCAGTGTCGATTGGAAGCCGGCGTTGCGCGCTGCTCTGTTGCTGGCGATTCCCGCAGGTGTGCTGTCATTTGGACTTTCGGCAGTGGGCTTCCTGGGCTTTGTGTGGATGGCTGTGGCCGGTGCATGGGCCGTGGCAATTTACATGCGCGGCCAGCGACCGGCGTGGATCACCATCGGCGCCGGCGCGCGCATCGGCCTGGTTACCGGCTTGCTGGGAGCGTGGGCGGCGGCGGCAACCATGAGCGCGCTGCTCTTTGCGATGCGCTTTTTCGGCCAAGGCAAACTATTCGATGATTTCTGGCAGGGCCAATTCGTTGAGAAAGTCGGCCAGCAGTGGACGACCGCCGGGATTGACGCACAAACGATTCTCGCCGATAAGGCAATCCTGAATTCCCCTGACGGGCGCTGCGGCGTGACCGTTTGCATTTTGTTTTTTCTCGTTCTGGCTTTGGTGGTTTTTGCGACCGCGGGAGGCGCGCTGGGTGCTCGGCTGATGGGGCGCTCACGGCAGCCCGAGGTCTGAGCGGTAATTTTTCACCTGTCGGATGGTTCGCGCTGCGCTGAAATCGTCTGGTTTCCTGCGCAGTCCAGGCCCTTCGAATCCCTTTTTATTTCTCCACAACTTGCTCGTAAGACCAAACCCTCGTATCATCCTGCGAGGGGCTGGCTGCGATAGCCAGGCACGAGAAGGCCAATGAGCGAAGCTGAAAGCAAACCCTCCCTGCGCATAAAGGGCAGGTTGATGTCCGCATCGGAGGTCGAGCGCACGCTGGTGCGCCTGGCCCACGAGATTGTTGAAAAGAGCAACGGCAGCAAAGATCTGGCCCTGGTCGGAATCAAGCGCCGCGGCGTTCCGCTGGCCGAGCGGCTGGGCAAGCTGATCTCCGGCATCGAGAAGCGCCCTGTAGACACCGGCGTGCTCGACATCCAGTTTTACCGCGACGATCTGACCACGGCGGACGTTCGGCCGGTGGTCACGCCCGGAGCCATCGGCATCGACATCGAGGGCCGCGATGTGGTCATTTGCGACGATGTGCTTTATACCGGCCGCACCGTCCGCGCCGCGCTCGATGCACTCTTCGATCACGGCCGTCCGCGCCGCGTGCAATTGGCTGTGCTCATCGACCGCGGCCACCGTGAGCTGCCCATCGAGGCCACTTACATCGGCAAGCATGTGCCCACCAGCAGCCGCGAGATCATCGAAGTCAAGTTCCAGGAAGTTGATAACGACGAGCAGGTTTTGCTGGTCGAGCGGGTCGTTTAGGCGGTTTTTAGGTATCCTGCGGGGAACCGGCGGCAGGCAAGCGCGCTTTCCCGGTCGCGTCTGCGAATAGGGAATCAAGAATCTGTGCTGACGGATTGCGCAGCTCCCAGATGGCTTCCATAAGCTGTTCCCCCTCCATGACGGACGCCTGACAAATGATGCCGCGGTGAATAGGCGCACTAAATCCAGCCGCGCGCGGCGTAGTAGGCGATCTTGACGGATTCAATCACCATGATTTCGAAGGCGGAGAATCGTCCGTTCCAGTGCTCCGTGGAGTGAAGCACATCAGGAACAGCCATGGGTGCGACTTCAATTCCCAGCTTACGGAATACGCGAATCGCCCTGTACATGTGAAAGTCGCTGGTAAGCAGAACCTTCTTGCCGGTCATGCCCCGGATCAGGCGATCTGTTTCGATTCCGTTTTCGCGTGTGCTGGTGGACCGCCATTCGGCTACGATGGCTTCGCGGGGAATGCCTTCGGAAAGCAGGAAGTTGAGAATGCCCGGACCTCCGCCGCCGCTGATCACAATCTTCTTGAAGCCTCCTGTTTGCCATGCAAAAATCGCCTCGCGCGCACGCCAATAAGAGGAATAGGAGATGCCTCCCATATCGTCCCCTGCGGCACTTAGGAGGATCAGCACGTCGCCTCTTGGCCGCTCAATAAGACCGGCGTAGCCTCGCGCCCACCACGAGACTAGAGGTGTGGTGATCACCAATACGGTAATGAGTCCTATAGCCGCGAGCACGCGTCTGAGCCAAACGCCGGCTCTATGCAGTGATCTCATGCTCTGACTTCCTGACGCGCCGACAAAAGCGATTCGAATATCTCGAACAGCTCGGCCGCGACCGCCTCCCAGCTTCGGCTTCCGTGTGCGGAGATGGATTTGGCGTCCCAGGTTTTGTCGAGAACCGCGGCAAAAGC
>JBAPYY010000052.1:0-7484 GCA_049284975.1 Occallatibacter sp. | reverse complement strand
GTTCCTGATGCGGCCACTCCCGTTGCCGCTCTTATACCGATCGGTTGGGTATTCAATCCTCCGTCGCAGACCTGGCTTGAAATATGGCGCGGCCGCCATTGCCTTCACCTTTACCAGTGGACCTGGTACGAGTGGCTGGGAGTCATCGGACCGCTAGTTTTGTTCTGGCTGCTCTGGCGCATTGCACGAAAGCGCGGCGAGACTAATCTTGCCCGTTTCGCGATGGCCGTTGTCATTTATGGAGTGTTCCAACAAGCTGTAGCGATGGTGATTTTATCGCCCTTGGCTCCTGCCGGCCTCAGCGCACTGGAGCCGATGCGGTATCTTCATCTGGTCTACATCTTCATGGTCCTGATAGGCGGCTGCCTGTTGGGCAAATACCTGCTGAAGGCGAGTGTTTGGCGCTGGGCGATCTTTCTAGTGGTCATCAATGGGAGTATGTTTGCTGCGCAGCGGCTGCAGTACAGCAGCAGCAAGCATCTGGAGCTGCCCGGACGCTCTTCGGCCAACCCATGGCTACAGGCTTTCACATGGATTCGCCAGAACACGCCAACCGACGCCTATTTTGCTCTCGATCCGGAATATCTGGCCGCGCCGGAGGAGGACTATCACAGCTTTCGCGCGCTGGCTGAGCGCAGCCAGTTGGCCGATAACATCAAAGACACTTCAGTGGCAACGCTCGTTCCGGAGATGGATGAAGCGTGGAAGCGGGAGGCGGAAGCGCAGAAAGGCTGGACCCATTTCCAGCTCGCCGACTTCGAGCGTCTGAAGGCGGAGTTTGGCGTGGACTGGGTGCTGGTTTCCTATCCCCAGCCGACGGGGCTGGCCTGCAAGTGGCACAACGACATTTTGGCGGTTTGTAGAGTGCCGTAGAAGCAGGGAACAGGGAATAATGAGCAGTGGTCAGTGAACAGTCGTTGGTGGCCGATTCCCTGCCCTTTGCGTCTTGAGGCTCGTTCCGCGAGAATGAGTGAGTTGCCTTTTTCCGGTATGGACGGATCATGCTCAATCTTACTCAGCGACTGATTCTCGGCTGTGTGCTGCTTGTTGGCCTGCTGGTTGGGCTGGTGGCGGTAACCCACCGCGCCCTGGCGGCGACGGGGCAGTTCAGGCTTGCGTGCGTGTTTATGGTGGCCGCCTTGGTGGTCGCGGCAGGGACTACCTACTTTGTGCTGCGGCCCATCCGCCAGTTGGCGCGCGACGTTCGCAAGATCGCGCAGGGCAACCTCGAGTCCCGTGTGGAGTGGAGCAGCCGCGACAGCTTTGGTGTGATCGCCAGCGAGTTGAACCGCGTCGCGGTCCGGCTGCGAGAACTTATCGAGTCCGAGGCCGGACGGCGGCAGATGGAGTTTCAGCTCTCCGACGCTGTGCTGCAATCCATCTTTGAGCCCATCATCGTGACGGACGGCAAAGGGCACGTGCTAAAGGTGAACCAGGCCGCGGCCGAGTTGCTGGGCGAAGCCGCCACTGACCGCATGGCGCTGGCCAATACTCCGGGCGGCGACAAGATACTGAGCGCCATCCGCGACGCCGTCTCCATGCAGAAACCGGTGGCCGCAGAGGATGAGGCGGCGCTGCTGCCCATGCGCATCGGAAAGCAGGAGCGCAGCTACCGCCTGCGCACCACCCCCATGCGCGACTCCGACGGAAGGCTGCTGGGCACAGTGACCACGCTGGAAGATGTAACCACGCTACAGGACACGGACCGCTTCAAGACGCAGTTCATCAGCGTGGCCAGCCGCAAGCTGCGTGACCCGCTTTTGCAGTTGCGCCGCAGCCTTTATGCGCTGAGTCACGGATTTGGTGGAGAGCTGCTCCCCTTGCAGGCTGAACTGGTGGCAGGCGCGGGCAACGAGAGCGAGAAGCTGGACGATCTGATGAGCGACCTGATCGAAGTAGCCGAACTGGACGCCGGACGTCGCGAATTCACGATGGAGCGCCTGCGCCCGTTGCAGGCTCTGAACGAGGCCCGTGACCGCTTCTGCGACGAGGCCGCTCAGAAGCATATTCGCGTGGAGGTCTCGGCTTACGCAGATCTCTCGTTTGTAAAGGCTGACCGGCGCGCCATGCACTCGATTCTAGATAACCTGCTTTCCAATGCGCTTCGCTACACTCCGCAGGAGGGCGAGATTCTGCTGGCTGCCGAAGAGGTGAAGGACTTTGTGAAGTTCACCGTGCGGGATACGGGCCGCGGCATTGAAGCCGAAAGGCTGGGCAACGTCTTCGACCGCTTCAATTCAAATTCGGACCGCGGCACGGGATTCGGCCTCGCATTGGTCCGGCGGCTGGTGGAATCGCTGGGCGGTCAAATTGCCGTCGAGAGCCGCTTTGGCCACGGAACCACATTTCGTTTTACCATTCCCGTGGCGGCCAGCAGCGAAATCCGCCATCAGGTCGAGGTGGGTTAAGCTATGGCCGAGATTCAACTGGAGCGCCAGCAGGAACCCGCCAAGCTCCGCGTCTACATCGGAGCGGCACCGGGCGTGGGCAAGACTTACCACATGCTCAGCGACGCCTACCGGATGAAGCACCAGCAAGGCATCGATGTGGTGATTGGCCTGGTCGAGTCTCACGGGCGCAAAGAGACCGAAGATCGCATCCGCGACCTCGAGATTATTCCTCAACGCGTAATCCCCTACCGCGGCGTGAACCTGAAAGAGATGGACGTGGACGCCATCCTGGCCCGCCATCCGCACACTGTCATCGTGGACGAACTTGCGCACACCAACGTTCCAGGAAGCAAGAACCGCAAGCGCTACGAGGATGTGCTGGAGTTGCTGGATGCCGGCATCAACGTGATGGCTGCGGTGAACATTCAACACCTTGAGACGCTCAACGACGCGGTGAATCGCTCGGCCAACACCATCATCCGCGAAACCGTGCCGGACAACTTCCTGAAGCGCGCCAACGAAGTGGTGAACGTTGACGTGACCGTGGAAGAGTTGCGGTCACGGCTGCGGCAAGGCAAGATTTACGCCGCCGAAAAAGTGGAGCAGTCTCTGGCTAACTTCTTCCGCAAGGGCAACTTGAACATGCTGCGCGAACTGGCCCTGCGCACGACCGCGGAGCAGGTGGGCAACCAGGCCTCAGAGTATCGCCGCACGCAGGGATTGGAGCAGGCCCCCATTCCGGAAAAAGTAATGGTGTGCCTTAGCACACGGCCCGGTACCGAGCGCCTGTTGCGCGTGGGTGCGCGTATCGCCGGCCGCCTGGCCAGCAACTGGTATGCCGTCTACGTCACACGTCCCGACGATGACAAGGGCCACGGCGACCCCGAGGCCTTTCACCGTCTCGAAGAGTGGCAGCGCATGGCTCGCGATCTGGGCGCTCAGGTGGTCATGCTTTCCGACAAGAATGTGGCCGATGCTCTGATCCGCTTTGCCCAGCAGGAGAGCATCTCTCATGTCGTCTTCGGCCAATCCGCTCGTTCGCGATGGGACATCTTTCTGCGCGGCTCCGTCATCAACCGCTTTCTTTCTGAAGTGCGCGATGTCACTGTGCAGGTGGTCCCCATGCAGAGTCAAAAATCGCAGCGCCGGATATGAAGTCGCAGCGCGGCTACTTTGTCATGGAGATTTCCAGGCCGATCTCGGCTTCCGTAACCTCGACTTTGCTGAACCTGGTTTGCGCCAACATCAGCCGGAATTGCTCGCCGGTGTAAGCCCTCTTGAGGAGAATCAACCTGAAGATAAGCCTGGTCAGAATCCTGTTGACCTTTGACAAGCCCATGCCGTCCACATAGCGACTGACGACCTCAGGGGAAGCGTCACGCCTGAGGTCGATAATCAATGCGCGCCCGCCGGGGCGCAGCACGCGGCACATCTCCTTCAAGGCAAGCACCGGCTCGGCAAAGTTCTTGAAAGCCGCGCGGCAAACGAGAAAATCGAAGATGTCGCCGGGAAACGGCAAGTTGGAAGCCGTACCTTGCTTGAAGGCGACTTCGACTCCTGCTTCCGCTGCTTTCTTCGCCGCCATTTTGACAAAGGTACGGCTGATGTCGAGCCCGGTGATGGCATAGGAGCCGCGCTTTGCCAGCTCGATGCAAAGATAGCCAGGCCCTGGCGCCACTTCGAGCACTGCGCTCCCCTGCGGAAGCTGGCCTGAAATTCGCTGGGCCAGTTGTACATATTCCTTCATCATGTCTGCCGTATTGGCCGCGTACCACTTGGCGGTCATGTCTTCGATGCCGCCGTCCCTGCGAGGCTTGGGCATTGCAAGAGTTGTCATGCTCTTTTCTCCGATTCCTTTGTGTGGATTGAAATGTTGAAGCTGTGCGTCTTAGTGCATCTTGCTTATTCGCAAAAAACGCGCACTTTGGCGACGTCGTCGTTGCCGTTGACATCCACCGTCAGGTCTTCAAGATGGTCGATCAGTTCTTCAAGGTTTTCCGGCTTGATCTGCGACAGCGTCAGCGGCACTCCGTGGCGGCTCATCGCGGAATCAAACTGGTCGTGTGCCTGAACCGGAATCAAGCTGGCCAGACGAACACCGGCGCGCAGCAACTGCATCGGCACGCGTACGTTCACCGTCATCGGGCCGCCTTTCTCGTTTGCCTCAACTAATACACGGAGGTACTTTGCCTTGGTTTTCCCTGGCGCGTCTTCGGCACGGGCACCACTCGAGGCGGGTGGCTCATATTCAAGCGCGGCAATGAGCCGCTCGGCTTCGTCCGCTGTAATCTTTCCCGCGGCCAGCATTTCAAGAATTTGTTTGCGATTCTCGTTCATAAAATACCTCCTGAGATGTATGCAAGCGCATAGTGCGCGAGGCCCGGAAGCCCCGGCCGCAGCACTGTGAAAGTGTGTTCAATCCCGCCGAAGAATTCGTGTAACTCCGGCATCGCTATCCACGCAATGGCGACGCAGACGGCAATTCGAAGAATGGCTTCATCCTGACTTGCCCATTCAGCCAGCAACCGCTTCGCCTCGTGCGACGCGGTCCGTTCGCTGGCACCGAACGGCAAAATCGGGTGACGATCGTTGTTCATTGCAAACCTCACAAAATCCTTACCTGTATTCGATTGCCGTCGGCGCAAACACGGACATCTGTTCCGGGCAGGTTGCACAGAATGGCCCACGAGACTGCTATCGCGCGCCACAGGCTGACATTCCCGGCCATGCAGAACCCGAACAGAACGAGAAAAATGACCGGCGAAAGGATAATGGCAGGAATCCATAGCAGAAACAGCGGAAGCCAAAGCCGAAAACCACGGTTGTATGGACGTTCAATGCGGACGATAGCGATGTTGGGAGTCACTTGAGAGCCTCCAGCGCGCGAATCGCTTCGTCGGCGGTCATTTCGCCGCTCCTCAGCCGCTCCAGCACCTCGCCGCGCGACGGAGACGGATTGGTTTCCACAAACTCCAACTGGCCGGCGAGGCGATTCAGTCGCGCCTTGATGGTCGGGTAGCTCACGCCAAAGATCTGTTCCATCTCCTTGATCGAGCCGTGAGAACGCAGAAAGGCGATGATGAAGACCTGATCTTCAAGGCTGAGACGGGCCAGCTCCGGCAGGGAGAACTGCCCTTCGATAGAGATCTGCCTTTCCGGCATGCGGACGCGCTCGACAACCAGCGAACTGCCTTGCGCCAGGCGCAGCAGTTCTTGCCAGTCAGAAGCGGATTTGGAGCCTTGGCTCATCGCGAGCAACCTCGTTTCTTGATTACAAGGAGAACTGTAATGCATATTTTCAATAAATACAAGTAATAAAATTGAATTTATTAATTAATTTTGCAAATCATTAAAAAATATAGAACTGGGACACCTTCTGGGAAGGTTTGCCCAGGTGAAGAGCCTTGAACCCGTCGTTTATGGCAATTCAGTTCTTGAACAGATCATGGAGGGCGCTGTGAACGGCGTTCCGCAAGTCAGCAGTCAGGTCGAGAGGTTATTCCCACTCGGCGCTTGAGGCCGGTGCGCTTGCGGTCGCCTGGACGATGTGCATCAGCTTGCCGCGATCGAGCCAAATCAGGCTGCAGTCTTCGCAGGAGTCGATGACCACGTTGCCGGGACCGGCATAGAAATGCGCGTCCATGGGATGGTGACACTGCGGGCAACTGACCGCGCGATGCAGGTCTTCGGTGTCGGTGGCGGCCGGAGCGGCTCCAGTTCCCTGGCCGGGCCGCAACTGCTCGACAAGACCTTCCAAGGCCTGCATGGGAATCAACATGCCGTGGCATCCCGTGCAATAAACAATCCGTAGATTGGCGAGCACGGCATGAACGAGTGGCAGCTTGCACATCGGGCAATCCTGACCGGTTGGCTCGTCGAGAACGCGCACGCCGTCATCGTTCTTTTCAGGAAAATAGACGCTCTGGCAGTACTGGCACTTGAAGCTCTCCAGATCAGCCTTGAGCTGCATGGGCGCACCGCAGGAAGGACAGTTCATTGCGCCTTACCGCATTCTGCGCAGAACTTTGCACGCTGAGGAATGGACTTTCCGCACTCGATGCAGAATTTGGTGGCTTCGGCGTCTGCCGTTGCGCCGGAAAGAGCCGGGACTGGAACGGAAGGCTGGGCCGGGACTGCGCCCGGAGCTGTCATCGCCGGCCTGAGCGCGTTGGAGAGAACCTGCGCCACGGCAGCGCCTGCGCCCAGGCCCATGCCCATACCGGCCGCACCGCTGGTGTTGGCCGCGGAGAGATCCAGCGACTCCGCCGCGGAGTAGAGCGTGTAGCGGCCAAGGTCGCCCACCATGTTCATGCCGATGCGCTGGTCGAAAACTTTTTGCAATTCTTCCGGGAGAGAGATGTTTTCAACGACGAACTGGTCGAGAGTAAGTCCCAGCGCCACGAAGGACGGCTTCATCGTCTCGACGACCTTCTCGCTGAGAACGGTGTGATTCGCGGCCATGTCGAGGAAAGAAATGTCGCTGGCTGCAAAAGTCTCCGTCATACAGCCGATGATGGTATCGCGCAACTGGCCTTCGAGTTCGCCGGTGAAATAGCTGTCGCGGGTGCCGCTGATCTGGTTGAAAAAAACGAGCGGATCGGCGATGCGATAGGAATAGATGCCGTAACTGCGCACGCGGACGGCGCCGAACTCTTTGTCGCGGATGGTAATAGGCGTGGCCGTGCCCCACTTCTGGTCGGTTTGCAGGCGGGTCGAGAAAAAATAGACCTCGGACTTGAACGGGGATTCAAAGGCCTTGTCCCAGTTCATCAAATCGGTGAGCAGAGGCAGGTTACGGGTGTTAAGGGTGTGCAGACCAGGGCCGAAGATGTCGGCTATCTTGCCTTCATTGACGAAAGCCGCCATCTGCGATTCGCTCACAGTGAGCTGGCCGCCGTTTTCTATTTCGAGATCCCGCATGGGATAGCGATAAGATAGGATGCCGTCTTGCGGTTCATTCCACGCAATGACCTTGATGAATTGCTTGCCGAGAAACTGTCCAAAACTCATCTGATTCTCCGTGAAAACCATCCCAAATGTTCAGGCCTTATCCGGTGGGTATTGCGCCTGGAAGGATAGTCCAAGCCTCTAGCG
>JBAPYY010000051.1:0-1942 GCA_049284975.1 Occallatibacter sp. | reverse complement strand
AGATTGGGCTGCCCGATCGAAGTCGGGTTCTGCGCGCCTCCATTAAAACTGAAGCCTACGCGCGCATCGAGTGCGGAGGCATTGGTCAATTGCCAGACATAACCAGCTGCCAACTGTTTGTCGTACTGATTGATGTTGCCTTTTGCGGTTGAATAGATAGGCGCCGGGATGGGTGCCGGGTCAATCGCGTTGTACCTGCGCTGGCTATACCGGGCAAAGGTGGTCATCTTGTGGTTTATATCGATATCCATGCGGGCATCGCCCTTGTCGATGTCCTCCGTTCCCAACGGGAACGAAACGTAGTTGTTGCCCACCCCAGAGGTCTGCGAGATCAAAGAACTGGTCGGCAGCAGGCCCAGGACAGTCATATCGAGGGCGCTGATTTGCGAGGTTCCGGTGGTTCCCGGCAGCGGCGTTGCCTCAAGCGCGCTGATGGGAATGACGCCATTCGCGTAAACGGCTTTCGTATATGGGTTGGTAATGGGAATTGGATTGCCCAGTGAGTCGACAAATTGTCCAGCAGCCTGCGCGCTGGTCGGCAGAGTGGCCGTTTGGGCAGCGCGCAGGCTACGGCGGAAGCCTTCGTAGTCACCGAAGAGGAATAGTTTTCCGTGGATGACAGGTCCACCGATGTCGGCGCCGAACTGGTTCTGCACAAGAGCCGACTCAACCCCGTTTGCCGGAGGGATCGGGCCGTTGGCGTCTAGATCCGTATTGCGCAGGTAGTTCCAGGCTGCGCCATGATATTCATTGCCGCCGCGCTTCGAAACTTCATTGACGAGACCACCAGCGACATGACCAAACTCTGCGCTTTGGTTGTCCGTGGTGAAGCGAAACTCGGCTAGCGCATCCGGACTGAGTTGGGTCTCCTGGTTCGAGAAGCCGAGATCATCCAGATCCCAGCTGTTGTTATCCAGACCGTCGAGAAGGAAAGAGTTGACCTGATTGCGAAGCCCGTTGACGTTGTAGGAGGCCTCGCGGCTGGTGGCGCCCTCGATCTCAAGGAAGGACTTGTTCACGCCCGGAACGATGAGCGAAAGGTCAGCGGGATCTCTGCCATTTAGAGGCAGATTGACAACCTCAGTAGGATTAATGAGCATGCTGCGGTCGCTGCTGTCCGTTTCCAGCAAAATGGCCGAAGCCGCTACGGTCACCTGCTGGTTGGCGGTCGCTGGATAGAAAGTCAGATCGACGCGCTGCGGCTCGCCTACCGTTACCGTAAAGGCCGAAGTCGTAATGTTCTTAAAGGTGGCGCGATTCGCCTTCACCACATAATCTCCGGGGGGAACGCTCGAGAATGTATACGCTCCCGCCTCGTTGCTGACGGTGACTCTCGATGTACCGGTGCCGAGGCTTTCTAGCGTGATGGAGACGCCCGGCAGAACTCCTCCGGTTGTATCGCGGATGGTCCCAATAACGATGCCACTATCGAACTGAGCATTGAGTAAAGTAGCCGAGCAGAGAAGCATCAGAAGCCAAAGCGATCTACGCAAAAACGACATAATTTCCCTCTCCTAGGAATTCCCGAACAGGGGAATCCTACCCCCTTGAAACATTGGTACTCTTCGGACGTACACGATAGTACTCCAACGAAGTTACTAGAGAGCACTTCTCTTTCTTCTATTTGATTACTAAGGTAATTCTCCCGGCGCAGATCGAGAGACCGATACGCTTCTAGAATTCTTCAACTTTCAAGATTCCGCACGATGCGCGAAAGAAGATGAGCCCACACGGGATGAGTTCCGCCGTCAATTCTGAGCATCTGGCTTGAGGAAGACATCGCCGCGGTCGTGCACGTAGGTGCGCACCGCTATCGAATCGAGAAAACCCTCCACCCGAAGCAACCGGGAGTCGTGTTTCTCACATCTGGAGTAACATCTGGGACCGCCTCAAAGTACTCCGGTCCGTGTTACCTGAAGAGCATTCCTGATGAGCGCTGGCA
>JBAPYY010000050.1:0-6720 GCA_049284975.1 Occallatibacter sp. | reverse complement strand
GTGGTGGCAATGGCGTTGGCGGCCACAGAGGTAAAGAAGAAGGAGAAGATCAGGGTGAGAACGAGTCCTAGACCCAGCACCGTCCAGGAGACCTGAAGGCGTCCAAAGAAAATGGCCACCGCGATGGAACTGACGACCACGCCGAGAAGAATGGAGATGATGGAAATATCGCGGTCGGTGCGCTCAGTGGCAGCCTCGCCGTGGCGGAATGTGCGCAGCGCAATGCCGAAGGAACCGGCGACCACGCGCATCGATTTGAGAATGCCGATGATTCCTGCCGTGGCAATAGCTCCCACGCCGATGAAGCGCACATAATTGCGCACGATCTCCGCCGCGGTCATCTGCGCAATGGGAATTGCGGAGGGATAAACAGCTACGGAGATGTGGCTGCCAAAGTACCAGATCAACGGGACCAGAACGAAGCTGGTAAGCACGCTGCCTGCGCAAAAGACCATTGCGCTGCGCAGGCCCATCACGTAGCCCAGGCCGAGAATAAAAGTGACGGCATCGAATTTGAAAACCATGCGGCCCTTGTCGGCGAGGTCGCGCATCACCGGCACGAACTGAAAGTCGAGATACTCCCTCCAGACATGAAAGGTGGTGACGAAGAAGTCGTAGGCGGCGGCAATGCCGGTTGCCTGAAGGAGCAACTTGGCCTGAGAGCCGCCCTTTTCGCCGGTGACGAGCACTTCGGTGATGGCGGTGGCTTCAGGAAACGGCAGTTGGCCGTGCATCTCGCGCGTGAAGTAGCGGCGGAGCGGAATCAAAAAGAGTACGCCCATGCAGCCGCCGGCCAGGCAGATGAAGATGGTCTGCACCGGATGCGGATCGAGGTGCAGGATGTAGAGCGCGGGCAAGGTGAAGATGGCGCCGGCTACCACGCTGCCGGAAGCTGCGCCAATGCCGGTGATGATGACATTTTCAAGCAGCGAGGTGCGCCGCTTGTAGACGCGCGCCAAACCGATCGCGAGGATAGAGATGGGGATGGCGGCTTCCATCCCCTGGCCGACCTTCAGTCCTGAATATGCTGAAGCGACTGAAAAGATTACGCAAAGCACCACGCCCCAGAAGATTGACCGGAACGTCAGCTCCGGCTCTTTGGCCGCTGCGGGAATGATCGGTTGGAAAGATTCGCCGGGATTCAACGGGCGGTAGGCATTTTCTGGAAGAGAGGTCGGTTCGTTTTCGTTCGTCAATCTAAAATCCCCTGTCGGAGGGCGGTCCCCGGCACGATTCCTAACGCATCTTGGCGGATGTCGCTTCAAACCGGCTTTGGGTCCACTTAAAGCCCGCAGTACACCATACACTCTACCAACGGAGGGGAGTCAAATCGGGCGGGAATGGGGGCGTTTGTTCGGAATGCATCTAGTGTGAAAGACAGGCACTTGCGCGTCTTTACGGCTTCCGGCTGACGGCTGGGGATTTGGTGACGGCCGACTGCTTGCGCAGCGGCACAATGGCCCCGGCACCAGGTGCCGCCTGAGAAAAGCGCGAGAGCATCTCCGAACGCACGTATTCGACAAAGCTCTGCATCTGCCGATTCATCTCTTCCATGCGCTCCCTCATCTGCAGGATGATGGCGATGCCGGCAATGTTCACGCCGAGGTCGCGCGCCAGGTTGAGGATGAATTCGAGACGCTCAATATCTTCGTCGGTGTAGAGACGCGTGTTGCCCTCTGTGCGCGACGGCTTCAGCAGGCCCTCGCGCTCATAGAGGCGCAGGGTCTGAGGATGAATCTCGTACATCTCGGCCACCGCCGAGATCATATACGCGCCTTTTGACTTGCGTTTTGCGGCCATCAGGATTGTCTTTCAAATGGCTTGCAGCTTTTCCTGCCATCGTTTGGGCGTCATTTTGTACGGCTCCAGGATCTCTTTCAGCTCATGCCCGGCGGATCGAACGAAATAATAGCCCTTCTTCGTCCAGGAATCAGTCTTTGCATATCCCTTCTCTTCCATGACGTGCATAGCGTCGCCAAATGTCAGCGCATAAACGTCGCTCTGTTCCGGACCCTGTACGTTCCAAACGTAAGCAATCAACAGGCGAGGGAACAGTTCGTATTTCTTGTCAAGGGAAAATGACTCGTGTGCTGACGCCTTCAACTGAATTGGACATGCGAGAAAAGTTCGCCCATCCTTCCCGTCACGATAGGCGATCAAGTCGATGCCTTTATCCCTGACAGGCTGCGCAACCTCAAAACCGGCAGTCACCAGATGGGAGATGAGCAGGTTCTTGCCGAAAACTTCAGTCAGCTGTGAATCTCCTTGTCCGGATTGAAGCGAGTCGTCTGAGTCCTGCCTCTCGTCGAGGAGGGTCACAGTACTCCCCTTCTTGTACCGTTCGTGAAACTTGCCGCGCATGCCTTTTGAGAAGTCAAACTGTGTGCGCAACGCCACTTCGCTCTTACTTATTTGCGATCTCATACTCCCTCCTTTCCCATCGCTCCGCCAGCCGGGCGCTGATCATGCGAGTTTTCTCGCCACGCTCTGTAAAGCAAATCGTTAGCAAACGTCCCTGTTCTGACCGACCGAAAGCAAGATAACGTTCCTCTTGAACATTATGCTCTCGATCGGGAAACGCAAGGAGCTTCTCATCCCCGAAAACCGTCTTTGCTTCGTCGAAGGAAACCTTATGTTTCTTCAAATTAGCAGCCGCCTTTAGCGGGTGCCACTCAAATTGAATTCCTGCCAGGCTGTCCTCGTTACTGTCGTACCGGTCAGGGGCCATCCATTCACCGTTTTCGAGCTGTACTCGATGCTCAAAGCTTATCAAACAGCGCTTTGCGCGGGTCGTGGTCGTTCAGCTTGGCCAGTTCGCGCATGATCTCGCGGCTGCGCTCGTCGGCGAGCGTCGGCACCTGCACCTCCACGGTCACAATCTCGTCGCCGCGCTGACCCGCGTGCTGCGCGTTCTCCACGCCCCGCCCCCTCATGCGCAGCTTTTGTCCGCTCTGCGTGCCGGGCGGAATTTTCAATTGCGCGCGGCCGTCAATAGTGGGCACGTCCACCTTTGCTCCCAAAGAGGCTTCGGGCACGGTTACTGGAACGGTGAGATGAATGTCGTCACCCGATCGCGTGAAGACCGGGTGCGTGCCGGTGCGGACGATGAGAAACAGGTCGCCGGGCGCGCCGCCGTTTACCCCGGCGTTGCCCTTGCCTTGAAGGCGAATCCGCTGCCCGTCGCGCGTGCCGGCCTTGATGCGAAACTCGACCGCCTCACTGCGGCTCACAAGGCCCTCGCCGTGGCAGGTGGCGCAGACATTTGTCGTCTGTCCGGTTCCGTTGCAGCCTGGGCAGGGAATGTTGAATTTCATGCGCCCGCCCATCTGCGTTACCTGACCCGTGCCTTTGCACTCCGGGCACTGCATGGGCCCGCCGCTGGACGCCTGACCGTGGCAGGTGGGGCATACTTCCTGGCGATGCACATCGAGCCGCGCCAGTCCGCCGCGAATCGCGGTCCAGAAGTCGACCGTAGCCTGGTATTCGAGATCGGTGCCCGGCTGTGGACCGCGCGGACGCTGCGCCTCGTGCGCCCCGCTGAAGATGCCGGAAAAGATGTCTTTGAAGCTGCCCCACGAAGCCGAACCAGACCCCGCCTGCTGCTCCGGATGCATCCCCGGCCCGCTTTGGAAACCGGAAAAGTCGAAGCCGCCGAAGTCCACCGGCGCGCCGCGGCCCGAACTCTGCCGCGCATAAGCCTCCGCCGCCGCAGGGTCGATCTGGTCGGAGTAGAAGCCCACCTGGTCGTAGACCTTGCGCTTCTTCTCGTCGCTCAGCACGTCGTTGGCTTCGGAGATCTCCTTGAACTTCTCCTCGGCCTGCTTGTCACCCGGATTGACGTCAGGATGATACCGTCGCGCAGCCTTGCGGAAGGCCTTGCGAATCTCATCAGGCGTGGCCGTCTTCTTCACGCCAAGCGTGCCGTAATAGTCTTTATTCGTCGTCGTGGGCATGGTCGCCTTCGGAATCTGTTGTGGTTACTCGCTAATAATTGTCATCCAATTTCCTGGCGCAGCGCGCTCCTTTTGATAATAAACAAGATGCTCGATGCACGCCGCGCAGGTGTGCGCCGGAGCGTCCCGAAAAAGGATTGGGTTGCGCGCCCAGCGATCAATCGGCGGCGTCGGCTTTTCTGGCAGCCGCCATGGCGAGCGGCCTGGCTGCAATGGCTTTAGGGATGGCGTCGAGATCGACCTTGCCATCCGCCAGCTGCATGAGGAAATCCTGCGCAGCAAAGGGCTTCTGGTCCTTGAGCAGCTTGCTCGAGCGGATGTAGCTGCCGTCGGATTGTTGCAGGCGAGCCTTCAGGGTATCGGCCAGATACGCGGGCAAAATCTCGTTGTGGATGCGGGCGAGAGCGGCCGGGTCGCGGACTGGGAAAACCACTTCGCATCGCTCGAAGAGGTTACGCGGCATCCAGTCGGCGGAGCCCATGTAAATTTCGTCGTTTCCGCCGTTGGCGAAGTGGAATATGCGCGAGTGCTCGAGGAACCGGCCGACGATGGAGCGAACTCTGATTCTTTCTGAAAGGCCTTTGACGCCAGGGCGCAGCGTGCAGAGGCCGCGAATGATGAGGTCGATTTCGACGCCCGATTGCGAGGCCTGGTAGAGCGCCTCGATAACCGAGGGTTCCAGCAGGGCGTTCATCTTGGCGACGATATGCGCGAGGCGTCCGGCCTGAGCGTGCTCACTCTCGCGGCGGATGAGGCCAAGGAAGCTTTCGGCCATGGTGAGTGGCGCCACCAGCAGCGGCCGGTAGTCGTCGATTTCGGCGTGAGCGGTCAGGTAGTTGAAGACCATGTGGACGCGCTCGGTAATCTGTGCGTCAGAGGTCAGCAAACTCAGGTCGGTATAGAAGCGGGCGGTGTCGGGGTTGTAGTTTCCGGTACCCAGATGGCAGTAGCGGCGGGTTTGGCCGTCTTCGTCACGGCGCACCAGCATGGCCAGCTTGCAATGAGTTTTGAGGCCGACAACGCCGTGGAAGACCTGCACGCCGGCGTCCTCCATCGAGCGCGCCCAACGGATGTTGGAAGCTTCATCGAAGCGGGCCATCAGTTCGACCACCAGTGTGGCCTCCTTGGTGGACGCGGCTTCGGTCAGTGCAGAAAAAACAGGCGAGTCGTGGCTGGTGCGATAGAGGGTTTGCTTGATAGTGACTACGGCTGGGTCTTCCGCGCCCTGCTGAATGAAATTCACCACCGGGTCGTAGGAATCGTAGGGGTGGTGGAGGAATATGTCGTGGCGGCGCAGCTCATCGAAGATGTTTGCGGACTTGCGGCTCAGCTTGAAGGACCTCGGAGTGAATGGCGGAAATTTCAGATCCGGGCGGTGCACATCCTCATAAAAGAACATCAGCCGCGATAGATTTACCGGGCCGTCGCCGCGCAGGACCTGATCGTCGTCCAACTCGAAATTGACTCTCAGCCGCTCGACAATCTCTTCGTCGGCAGCGGTCTCAATCTCCAGGCGCACAGCGTCGCCTTTGCGGCGGTTGTGGAGCTCGACTCGAATGGTTTCGAGCAGCGAGCGCGCTTCCTCTTCTTCGAAGTAGAGGTTTGAGTTGCGCGTAACGCGGAAAGCGGCGCGGCACAGCACCTCATAGCCGCGGTACATTCCGCTGAGGTTATGGGCGATGAGGTCCTGAAGCAGAAGATAGTCGTATGCGCCCTCGGCGCCGGGCAGGCGGACAAAACGAGGCAGCGCGCGGGGCACCGTGACGACGCCCAGCACCTGCGGGCCAGAGCTGCGCCGCTTGCGCCGGAGCAGGAGAGCGAGGCAGAGAGCCTTGTTAAGCACGCGGGGAAAGGGATGGGCAGGGTCAATGCTGATGGGGGTCAGCAGTGGGTCAACATCGCGCTGAAAGTAGCCCTGTGCGAAGGCGCGGGCCTTTTCGTCCATCTCCTCCCACTCGAGCAGACGAACGCGCTGCTTGCGCAATTCGGGCAGAAGCTGCTCGTTCCAGCAGCGGTACTGCGCGTCGACAAAGCTGTGAATTTCGGTGGTCAGTACAGCGAGGGACTCGTCGGGACGCAGGCCGTCGTAGCCTGGCTCGCGGTAGCCGTCCTCAATGCGTTGCATCAGGCCAGCCTGGCGAACTTCAATGTATTCGTCCAGGTTGGAGCCGGTAATGGCAAGGAACTTCACGCGCTCCAAGAGCGGGTTGGAGGGGTCTTCGGCCTCTTCAAGCACACGCCGGTTGAACTGCATCCAGGAGTGGTCCCTGCCGTTGAAGAGCTTTTGTTTCTGTGTATTTCGGGCCATTGTTTCGTTCCGTGCGCCGTAGTTGGCAGTCTACAGCTTTTTGGAGAAACTTGAAACAGGGATCAGGGGTCAGGGGTCACGGGCAAAAAGTTGGGACCAGGGACTAGAGAATTGGGAATCGAGCGCGCGAAAATGGCTGCGTGCGGAAGGACAGGCTTTTTTGCGCAACAGTGGGCCAATTCGCGAAAGCGCGGTCAGCTTTCCTTGCGATAGAGCATGTCTCGGATGGTTCGCCTTCTGGCGTCGTTCATTTCGCTTTCGGCTTTGCGGGCGTCGGGGTCCAGAGGGCTATTTTCAGGCGAGTCCGTTAACTCCTCGATACTGCATGTGGGGCAGCGATTGGCGAAGCCGGGCTTACCGGGGTACAGTTCGAACTCCTGGGAGCAGATGACACAGGTTTTGATCGGAAAAGTCATACAAAAAACATGATAACGCGAACGATTTTTCCTTGCCAAATTC
>JBAPYY010000049.1:0-2400 GCA_049284975.1 Occallatibacter sp. | reverse complement strand
TTGCCGAACGAGTGCGTGAGTCGCTCAAGAAGACGAAGCATTCTGTGGGTCTATAACCTCGCGATTTTTGCTGCCCGGACCTGGGGCGTTGAGAATGACATTTCTCGAATAGCTGCATTCTAAGCTGAGGCTTAGAGGGTCGTGTCAAGGCCGGGCGAAGCCCGCCGCGTAGCGGTCGTAGATCCATATGAGCGAACCATCCGGCTCAGCCGAATGGAGCCTAAAGGATCGCCGTTGAGCTAGACCCCGTCGAATCTGCACACTAGATCTGTCTCTCCCATACTGTCGCCAGACCGTACGCTGACAGTTGATAATTTCCGTTGACGCATTATCGCAGCCGAGCATCAATTCGAGCAGAAGCACAACGAACGAGAGGTGCTGTCCGCCTCATCCGATCCACCCAGGATAGATCCCTTGAAACGCCGATTGCACCTGGAGAGTTCTGGCCTCATGGCAAATCGCCGAGGTGCGAATTGAGCCTCGAGCGCGGAAATTCTGGGGTTCCGGGCGTATTACCGGCCATGGTGAGATTGCGGTCGTTTGGATCCAACTTGGGGCTGTTGGACGATTGCCGACAAGCCACCCGCTACACTGTCCATGAAGCAATTGGCCTGTCAGCAGCAGTAATTTTCCGCACAAGAGGTCTTCTCTCTCCTTGTCCCCAGGCGGATTATCCGTCGTTCATTGGATCAGCATTTGAGACTGATAAGGATCGCCTTGGATGCCATGGTCCTTGCGCTTCGAAGTGACACCGCGTGCGGCCGTCGTAGGGCGACTGCGTGCCCAAGAGCTTCCAGCATATTGGCAAGCAGAAAGGCTCGCAGCTCCAGCCTCACGGCCCCGCCGAGACTCTTTGCATGCGGCGCGAGAGCCCTCCGGAAGAGGTCATGCAGTCTGACTGAGAACTCTTCCGACCTGTTGGCTCGGTGGGGAACTTCAGAATCCAGCAGAATCGCGAGCTCCGGATCGGACGCATGTGCTTCAATCATTCCGTCCAAAAGGCCGGTAACTAGCTCATCGAGCGTATCGGCCTTAACTTCGCCAATCTTCCGCTGAAGCGCCCGGTCGACCTGATCGATGTGCCGCTCATGCAGCGCAACAAAGATGGCTTCTTTGTTGGGAAAGTACTGGTAGACAGAACCAATGCTGACCCCTGCAGTCTCAGCAATGTTGTTGGTCGTAATCGCGGACGCGCCTCGGCGCTTGAGGAGTCTGATTACAGCCTCCAGGATAGCGTCAACGGTCTCTTGAGCCCGCTTCTGAATCGGCTGGCGTCGGTCAGCCGGTCTCTTGGGTGGCTTCTGCATATTCAGTGATAAGTGTACGCACAAATGTGAGCATTCGTTCAACATTTTTGCACTGGGGGGCGAATCTGCTGCCTCTTCGTCACGACTCCAATGCGAGTAGACAAAGCCTGGAGCGCGCATAACCTTTTCTCAAGGGCGATCGCATGCGCAATTAGGCGGCCGCCAGAGAGGAAACATGACCTACCTGATTACAGGCGCGACCGGCGACGTGGGCTCGCGAGTCGTGCGGCAGTTGATTCAGCAAAACATCCGTCCGAGAATTCTCGTGCGCAGCGCGGAGAAGGCGCGGGCGCTGTTTGGAGAAGACGTGGAAATCTACGTCGGGGATCTCGCAACACCCGAGACCACTCGACCAGCCATAAGAGGCGCAGACACTCTCTTTCTCGTGAATGTCGGACCGGAGATTCCCGTGCGCGACTGGAATGCGGCCAGAATTGCTAAAGAAGAGCAGGTCGGGCGAATTATCAAGCTGTCATCGCTCGACGTCGAGCAAGGTCTTGCCATCGGAGCATGGCATGAAAAAGGTGAGGCTGCAATCCGCAGTATCGGTGTGCCGTTCACTTTCGTTCGGCCCTCCGGATTTATGACCAACTTCCTTGCATGGGCGCATTCCATCAAGACGGAGAGCATCGTGCGTTCGTCTGCGGCGGGCGGCCGCCGCCCTTTCATTCATCCCGAAGATATCGCCGCTGTGTCGGTGGAGGCTCTGCTCAACGAGAAGTATGCCGGTCGAACCTTTTCGATCACGGGTCCCAGATCGCTCAGCTTTGGCGATGTCACGCAGATAATTGCCCATGCCATCGGAAGGGAGTTGCTCTTTCAGGCGATATCGGACGAAGAGGCAGGTGAACGCTTTTCCAGATTTAGCGGTTCTCCAGAGGAGACTGCGGCACACATTGCGCTTTGGCGCGCCATCCGTGAAGGGCGTCTTGCCGCCACTACCAACGAAGTCGAACAGACGCTGAGCCGGGCGCCAATTCCCATGGAGCAATGGGCTTCGGAAAACGCGCAGCACTTCGTCTCTTGAAGACATGACTCCAACTCGCGATTTTCGCGACGAGTACCCAATGGCCTCTGCGCTTAACGAGTAAGA
>JBAPYY010000048.1:0-2866 GCA_049284975.1 Occallatibacter sp. | reverse complement strand
TCTCACGACGGGCAACGACAACGGTTCTATTGCCTCGGAAACTTATTGCGGAATCACCGGAAACGACTGGGCCGACCTTCTGATGGGGCACACCTGCGAGTGGTCACAGAGCTCCAATAACATCATGGCGAAGATGCAGGACAACCGGTTTGATTTCTTCGGTCAGGACACCTGGAAGGCAACCACAAAGCTCACGCTCAATTACGGTCTGCGGGTGGACCACATCAGTTGGTGGTACGACCGCGAGGGACGCATTGCCATCTTCAACCCGGCAGCCTACGTTCCCACTTCCTCCTACACCGCATACTCCGGTATGGAGAGCAACGCGACGACCCCCAGTGTTCCCCGGTCCGGATCAAAGCCGCTCGGCTTCCAGTGGGCTCCTCAACTCGGTTTCGCCTACGATCTCTTTGGCGGCGGCAAGACCATCGTGCGAGGCGGCTTCGGAACCAATTACTATATCGACCCCGGCACCAATGCCTACTCCGCCATCGAAGCTCCGCCTAACTTCGATGTCGTCACCCTTTACGCAACAGGTTCCGGGACGCCGCCGTATTACCCGCTCTCCGGCATCTCCAGCCTCGGCTACGCGGGCCAGTTGCCTACCGTGTGGGGAACGGCATACCCCAGCGATCACCATCCGCCGGTCACCTATTCCTGGAACCTCGCCGTTTCAAATGAATTCCCGTGGGGCAACAAAATTCAGGCCAACTATGTGGCTAACTCCAGCCATAACCTGGTGGGCTACGGCATTCAGAATGCCGTGCCTGAGGGCAGCGAAACTGGCCCTTACTACGGCACCTATTACAACCAGCTTTATCGCCCCTACGCCAACTACGCGGAGATCTCCACCCACTTCCACAACCTGAATTCCAACTACAACGCGCTGCAGCTCATGGTGACGCGGCAAAAGGGGTGGCTGAATTACTGGGGCAGCTATACCTTCAGCAAAACGCTCGCCTACAACGGCGAAGATTCCTTCGACATGAAGCGCTGGTACGGCCCTGCGCCATTCGACCGCTCGCAGATGCTCAGTTTCTCTTACTACATCAAGTTGCCGGCGTTTGCCAAACACCTGGGCAACAGCAAACTGGCGAGCGGCGCGCTCGACGGGTGGCAGTTCTCAGGAATCTTCCAGGCGATGACTGGCGGTCCCATCAGCCTGGAATCGTATAACGGCAACGAGTACTCCGCAACTCGCAACGTGATCAGCATCTATGGCACGGTGCCCATGACGGAAGGCGGCTACGCCGACAACATCTCACTGAACGGCGCCTATGCCGACGGCACTCCCGATGAGCAGGCTGCACCACAGTTGTTGTGCGATCCACGCAAGGGGCTGAAGAGCGGGCAGTACTTCAACGCAAGCTGCTTCGGAGCGCCAGGACACCTCCAGAACGGAACCTACCGCCTGCCCTACATTCACGGGCCGGCTTTCTTCAACGACTCGACAGGAATTTTCAAGAGCTTCGCCTTCCGCGAGGGCAGGCGCCTGGAAATTCGCGTCGAGGCCTTCAATCTCTTCAACCATCCCTGGAGCGAGTTCATTGCCGACGATTCAAACATGTACATTGGCTATGAGAATATTCCGGGAGGAACGGGGACAAACTATCCGGCGGGAGGAACACTTCCCAGTACGCTGAATGCGGGAGTCTCCGACAACAAAACCGGCCACCGTGAGATACAACTCGCGGCGAAGTACTTTTTCTAGGTCGCTGACCCTCTGAATCTGCACCATCCTGGACGACCCGGGTTCCGATTTTGGAACCCGGGAAACCGGGCACCGGTGGTTAACTCATGCGTAAAGCCTTCAGTCGGATCTCCGTTGCCCTTCTTGCTCTGCTCCTCGCTCATTCCGCGAGGGCGCAGGGCTACGCCATTGGCGCCGACGTCTCCTTTCTCGCCAAATGCGAGCAGGATGGCGTGGTCTTCAAAGAGAACGGCAAGCCCGTGGATGTGCTTGCCCTGTTGCGCAAGCATCACTACAACTGGATTAGGCTGCGGATCTTCCATGATCCCGCCATAGCACCCGACAAGCTGCCCAATGACCTGCCCTACACACTCGCCCTGGCTCGCCGCGCCAACGCCATGGGATTCCGCATTCTCCTCGACCTGCATTATTCTGACAGTTGGGCGGACCCCAGCAAGCAACCCACGCCGGCAGCATGGGCAAGGCTGAAGCACAAGCAGCTTGTCGAGCAGGTCTTTGCCTACACCCGCGACACCATTGCGGCCTTCGCACAGCAGGGTACGATGCCGCAGATGGTGCAGGTGGGCAACGAGGTTACCAACGGCATGTTGTGGCCCGATGGCAAGTTGCCGGACAACTGGGACAACTTCGCAGACTTGCTCAAAGCGGGCATCGCAGGCGTGGACGCGGGGCGCGGCGCGGCGCCCAAACCCCGCATCATGATCCACATTGAGCGCAGCGGCAACTACGACGCGGCCGTTTGGTTCTATGACAACCTCATCGCCCATCACGTTCCCCTCGACGTCATCGGGCTTTCCTACTATCCGTTCTGGCACGGCAACCTTGCGAATTTGCACGGCAACCTGCACGACCTTGCTCTGCGTTACCGGCTTCCCATCATCGTGGTGGAGACCGCGTACAACTGGACTCCGGGGAGCATGACCGGCAAGAAGGCCGATTTCCCCGAAACTCCCGAGGGCCAACTGGCCTTTCTGCGTGCCGTCGATGCGGCAGTTCGCGCCATTCCCAATGGGCTTGGACAGGGCGTCTTCTGGTGGGAGCCAGCGGCGGAGAGCGACTTGCGCGGCCGCAGCTTCTTTGACAACGACGGCAACGTTCTACCCGTGATCGCAGCCTTCGACACGCCCTGAAGCCGCTTTACGCCCGGAGCTAAAG
>JBAPYY010000047.1:0-2217 GCA_049284975.1 Occallatibacter sp. | reverse complement strand
TTGCGAATTCCCTCCGGCTGGCCTTCCGTTATCCGCAACAACCCTTCCAGCCGCATTTGGCTGTCCTTCAGCCAGAATTCAAATTTGTTCCACTCCGCTTGCACTCCCACATGACGAACGTCCGCCGGCGAGCGGTCAAACCGCACCAGCGGCAGGTTGACGTAACAGAATCCGGTCAACAGGGCCAGCCGGAACAGGAATTCACTGTCCTGGCTGTACAGCAGCTTGGGATCAAATCCAGTGGTCTTGCGGATCACATCGGCGCGCCCCATAAACGACGACAAGCACACCACCATGCCCGCTCCCCCGGGTCTCACCAGCCGTTCCAGCACATCCGGCTTGGCGCCCATTGTGCCTTCATGCCGGAATTCGTGCTCCACCAGTTGAAACATCGTCCGGGTTTCAGGATGGTTAAAAAATCGTGTGTCCGTATAACAGCCGCAACACTGCGGAGCAAACTGCTCCAAAGCTTTCAGTTGCCATTCCAACTTTTCTTTTTCCCAGAGATCGTCGCTGTCAAGAAACGCAATCCACTCCCCGCGCGCTTCTTCGATTCCCCGGTTGCGGGCGATGCTCGCGCCTTGATTCACCTGGGCGAAGTAGCGAATGCGCTCCCCGAACATCTCTCCCAGAACCTTGCCCGTGTCATCCGACGATCCATCGTCCACCACGATGACTTCAAGGTCGGTAAAAGTCTGGGCCAGCACGCTCTCAATCGCGCGCGGAACCGTACCCGCCCGGTTATAGGTTGGGATCACCACCGATACTTTAGGATTCTTCATGCTCGCACACACACGGCGGCCGGATTCTGCCTGCTTTCCCGCGCCGTTCCTGCTCGGTGAGCCGCAATCGTCTCGCGATATACATCGAGCAGAATTCGTCCCGCTGCTGTCCACGTCAGCGCTGGCACCGTGGCCAATGACGCCGTTCGCAATCTCTCCATCATTTGCCGATTTTCATGCAGAAGAGTGATATGTTCCGCAAGCATGGAAGCATCCCCAGTCCTGTGAACCAGAGCATTTTCCATGTGCTTGCAAATCGCGCCCGCCGCGTCCGATACCAGCAGGACGCAACCGCTCCCGCGCGCCTCCGAGGTGACCAGTGCGCTTCCCTCTTCAATGCTGGGCAGCACCAGGATATCGCTACTCCGCATCAGCTCTGGAACATCCGTTCGGTGTCCCAGCACCCGAACGCTGGGATGTGCCAGCATCGCAGCCAGCTTTTCCTGGTAGTCCGGCAAAAATTCTCCCGCGATGAGAAAAGTTCCGTCCTTCGATGCTGGCGACCGGAGCCATGCTTCCAGAGCATAGTGCACGCCCTTCCGGACGGCGCAAACTCCCACAAACAGCATCGTAAGCCCCGGCCGCGACGGGCGTGGTTCGCTACCTGGATGAAATGTCCTCTCATCGAATCCGTACTGATGCCGCGCAAGTTTGGTCGGCGAATAGCCTCGGTCGAGGAAGGTTCTCATCACAAAATCGGAAGGGCAAAGCAACTGATCAGCCAGCGCATACTCTTCCTCCTCCTTACGCAGTTTGGCGGCGTTGTAGGCGTGTTCGTGATCGGCTGGCAGCGTCACCCCCAGGCGGTCGCACTCTTTCTGCACGACCTCCATCGCGAAGCCAGTGTGTGCGTTGGGCCTTTCCAGCACCGTCGGAATTCCCAGCCCTCTCGCCGCCTTCAGCGTCTCTAGCGCACCCAGCGGCCAGGTATGAATAATGTCGATCTGGCCCACGAGCTTCTCAATCCGGCGCGCCACGATGCGATCGTGCAGAGCCACCGTGCGCATTGTGCCGAGAAGCTTGTAGGGCACACGAAACCGTCCCCTTGCGAGCGTCGGACGGACCTTCACGCCCGCTGGAACCGGCCTCGAAAGCGCTCCAGGAAAAACCAGCAAGTCTGCCCCTGCTTCCGCCAAGCTGTTCACTTGCTGCCAGGCGGTATAGCAGATCCGGGCTGCGCCCAGCTTGTTCGGAAAGCTGTACAGCACTCTTATGTTTGCTTCAGGCATTCGCATGGAGGCGCTGTTATGCGGATCTACGAATAATCAACAAGTTATTGTCATAGCCGTTGAATGAGTTCGGCAGCTCCGTGAGTGCGAACTCATAGTTTGGGTACCGTCGTGAATAAAATCCTTCCAACCTCTCCTCCCAGAGAGGCAGGGCCTCGCGGATAATATCTTCCACGACGAAGACTCCGCCGGGATGAAGTAGCTCC
>JBAPYY010000046.1:0-11440 GCA_049284975.1 Occallatibacter sp. | reverse complement strand
GATGCCGGGCTTTAACCGCGCCACCAATGTGAGCCAGATGGATTGATGGTTGTTCAAGTCGTCGCGTGGCGCCATCCATGGCATTGCAATTTCCACCATGCTGACGGGAATAAACAAACCGGGCCTGTATCCGCCGATGGCTGACTGAAAGTTTTCCGGAGCCACGCCGACTATGGTGAACGAATGGCCGTTGATGAGCACGGTCTGGCCTACCACGTCGCGCGCAGCGGCGAATCGCGCTTTCCAGTATTCATTGCTGAGCACTGCTACCGGATTGGCATTCTTCGCGGTGTCATCCTGCGGGCTCAACAAGCGGCCGAGCGCTGGCTTGAGGCCGAGCAATTGAAAGTAGTTCCCCGTAACGATCTCGGCGTCTTTGTTCTCCGCCTGGTTATGCCAACTGACTCCCACATTGGCCTTGTCGGCGGCCAGCATGCTCGCAAAGGCCGGACTCTGATCGCGCAGGTCCTTGTACATGGGATATGAAAAGTAATTGTGTTCATCGCCGCCGAAACTGGTGGCTTCACCGGAGAAGGAGCCGGTCCATACGAAGCGCACCAGTTCCTTAGGCCGTTCGACCGGCAACATGCGCAGTAGCACCTGATCGAAAAGCGTGAAGACGGCCGCATTGGCGCCCAGGCCCAAAGCCAGCGTGACGATCACAGTAAGCGTGAAGCCCGGCGACTTGCGCAATTGGCGCAGCGCGTAGCGAATGTCTTGAATGAAATTCTGCATCTTCAATCTCCTCTCTATTCCGTGCGCAATGCCTGCATAGGTTCAATGGATGCGGCGCGCCGAGCTGGAATGAAGCCCGCAACGGCAGCGCAGAGGCCAAGCACGAACGTTGCCCCGGCCAGCGCGAGCGGATCGGCTCCGCTGACCTCATAGAGTTGGCTGGCCATCAGATGACCGGCAATGAGCGCGGCTGGAATGCCAAGGCCAAGGCCGATGAGTATCTGCCACAGTGCTCCGCGCAATACCATGGCCACCACGCTCGTGCGCGTGGCGCCGAGCGCCATTCGGATGCCTACCTCGCTGGTGCGGCGTGCGACAAAGTAGGACATGACCCCATAAAGGCCAACCGAGGCGAGAATCAACGCTAGAATTCCGAAGAGGCTGGTAAGCCGCGCGATCAGGCGCTCTTGCGTAAAGTTTCCGGCTACCTGCGAATCGAAAGAACGCAGATCCTCCACGGTGAGATTTGGATCAATGCCGGCCAGGGTGCGTCGAATCATCGCCTCCACATTCTGCTGCGGCGTGTTGAAGTCGAGAATCATGGCGTTGACAAACATCGATTGTGTCTCGGTGGAAATCATCATGTCTTCTTTGTAGCCGGTGAATTGCTGAGAGAGCGGTCGCAAAAAAACAGGGTGCGCTGGTTCGCGAGGATTGTTCATCTTGAAGTCGTGGAAGACGCCTACAATCTCCCAACTGCCCGAGTATTGCGGCAGATCGATTCCGAAGTGCTGACCCACCGGGTCCTGTTTGGGGAAGAAGCGCTTGACGAAGGCTTCGTTCACCACCGCAACCGGCGGCGAAGTAGCCGTATCCTGCTCGGTAATGCCGCGGCCGCGGACCATGGAGACCCCGATGGAATCGAGAAAATGAGGCGTGACGCGATCCCATGTCGAGCCGCACTTGTCGTTTGGTCCAGGCGCCGGATGGCCTTGTTGGATAACGCACTCGCCCCAGTTGTCGCCTTCCAGGGGACTATACATAGCCAAACTCATACTGGACACACCCGGCAGCGCGGCGAAACGGTCTTCGATCTGGCGATAGAGCGCGGGCAGGCGGTCGACGGTATAGCCGGCGCCCGACGGATCGAAATGCAACACGTAGCGGTTGGAAGTTGTGACGCCCAACTTCTGATGCTCCAGGTTGGCAAGCGATTTGGTCATCAGAATCGCTCCGGCGAGCAGAACCAGGGAGAGCGCAGCCTGGAATACGACAAGAGCTTTTTGTGGCAGCGAAGAGCGGTCGCGTGTGGAGCGGTTCACGCCGCGCAGCGCCTCGGCCGGCTGTGCGTGCGACGACAACCACGCCGGCCCCGCGCCAAAGAGTACGCCGGTGATAAGCGAAACCAGAAAGGCAAAACCGAGGACGGTCAGGGATGGACTCGCGCTGATGGGCAAGTGCCTGGCGTCTTGGAATGCGAGAGCAAGAATCGTGTGCGAGCCGGCGTATGCAACAACCAATCCAGCCAATCCGCCCAGGCAGCTCAATAGCACGCTCTCGGTGAGAATCTGGCGGATAACCCGGCGACGGCCTGCTCCCAAAGCCATGCGCAACGCGATGTCGGCGCGCCGCGTTGTAGCGCGCGCCAGCAACAAGTTGGCAATGTTGGCACAGGCGATGAGCAGCACGACGCAGGAAAGAATCATTAGCATCTTCAGGCCCTTGCCCGTTTCCAGTTGCAAGTTCTGAATGCCGCCGCCGCCCGGTGTGATAACTACCCGCTGCTTGGGAATGATGCTCGCTCCGCCGTTCGCGGTGAGCAATGGGCGAGTATAAAGCCACTCGCGCAACGCCGCGGTAAGCTTCGCCTGCAATACGACGATGTTTGTGCCGGCGCGCACTCTGCCTAGTGGGTAAAGCCAGTTGGACTCCTGATGATGGAGAATCGCGCCTGGGCCCCGGACATAAGGCTCCATCTGAACCGGCATCCAAAAATCGGGCGGAGAATCCGATACGCGATCTCCGAAGAAGCCGGGAGGCGCTATGCCAATGACCGTGAAGGGCCTCGCCTGAATGTAAACAGTAGAACCAACAATCGACGGATCGGCAGCGTATTCGCCTTGCCACGCCTGGTAGCTGAGCACCGTTGTGGGTTGCGATGCGGGCGTGTCGTCGCTGTCGCTGAATACGCGCCCCGTATAAGCGCCAAGGCCCAGCGTAGAAAAGTAGTTGCCGGAGACGAATTCGCCGCGCAGCGATTTGGGCAATCCATTGCCGCGGCGCATGCTCCAATGCCACTGGCCCGCTTGCACAGCAGCCAGTTGTTCAAATTCCGGCGCGGAGTCCTTCAGGCGCAGATAAAGATCGTAAGAGAAGATGGAGTAATCGCCGGTCGTCCCCGCGTCGCCCGGAAATCCACCCTCTACGCAACAATCGTCTGTGTCGCCGATGCGATAGAGGCGCGCCGGGTCGGTCACCGGAAGTGAACGCAGCAGAATGCCCTGGATCAGCGTGAAGATCGCCGTATTGGCGCCGATGCCCAGCGCCAGCGTCAGCACTGCGGTCAGCGTAAATCCCGGCGACTTGCGCAACTGGCGCAGCGCGTAGCGAATGTCCTGAATGATCGTCTGCATCTTCGCGGTACCTCCGAGTTTCCGATTTCCCAATTCTGTTTCTATTCCGCGCGCAATGCTTGCATAGGTTCAATGGAAGCCGCGCGACGTGCGGGAATGGCAGACGCCGCAAGCGCAAGCAGGAAAATCGAGATTGCAGCCAACCCAATCACCATCGGATCCAACGGATCAACCTCGAACAACAAAGAGCGCAGCAGGCGTGTGGCAAACACAGCCGCCACTGCTCCGATGCCGCAACCTATCAACCCCAGCTTTGCGCCGGAAACCAGCACCAGCCGAAGAATGCCTACACGCTGTGCGCCGAGCGCTAGTCGAATGGCCATCTCCTGAGTGCGCATCACAGCGGAAAAAGCTATGACGCTATAAATTCCCAGCAACGCAAGAAGCACCGCCGAAGCAGCAAAGCTGGAGATAAGCACGGTATTGAATCGGCGCGGCGCCCGTCCCTCCGCGACCACGCGGTCCATGGATTCTACCTGTGTAAGCGCAAGCTGTGGATCGATCGACCGAACAACGGAGCGCAGAACGTCCCCCATCTGTTCGGGTGGCAACTGGCCGCGCATCACGATCGAACCGTAGCTGCCGGTGCGCATGTCGGAAGGCGCAAACTGCCCAAGCGCCGCCTTGAACTGGCGGGCAGGCGCGTAGATCTGATTCTCAGTATCGGCATCCGCCGAAGTCTGCTTGATATCTGCGCTCTCTCCAACGACGGTCAGCCAGGGCGTGGGACTCTCCGGCACGCCGATGTGTATGCGCTTCCCGATGGGGTCCTGGCCGGGCCAATAATGCTCGGCGAGAGTGCGATTAACGATGATCACGAGCTGAGAGCCGGAATGGTCCGCATTGTTGAAGTCACGCCCGCGCAGGATAGGAATGCCTGACGCGCGGAAGTAGTCTCCCATGACCTGAGCCGTCCAGGCCAGAGTCATGCCGGCGCCTTTGGGAGAAACGTATCCTTCCGGAACGAAAACGTTGGCGTTATCCTGACCGGCCGCCGGCAGCAAGGTCGTAGCGCCAACAGCCTGCACTCCCGGCAACTGTCTTAGCTTGCGGAGAAGCGTGGAATCGAATGCATCCACGGAGACCTGAGTCGAGTATTGCTGTTGGGGCAGCCCATAAGAGGCGGTGAGAGTGTGATCGGTGCGGAAGCCCAGATCGACGGAACGCATCTTGTCAAAACTGCGCAATAAAAGCCCGGCTGCGGTGAGAAGAACAAGAGCCACCGCAACCTCCGCGACCACCAAGGCTGAGCGCAAGCGAGCATGGCCTCCTCCCGCGGTACCGGTGCGCCCGCCCTCCTTCAGAGCGTCATTGACACTGGTGCGTGCGGCGGTAATGGCTGGAATGAGACCGCATAACAAGCCGGTGAGAACAGCCAGCAGAATTGCGAAGCCAACTACCTGCCAGTCGAGTGCGATCGAATTGATGCGCGGAAGAGTTTCAGGCAGGAAGCTAACGCCGGCGCGAAGTGCAGCCGACGCCAAGGCCAGTCCGAGAAGCCCGCCGGAGACGCTCAGCATCAATGCTTCGACAAGAGACTGGCGCAGCACGGCCACTCCGCTGGCTCCCAGCGCAAGGCGCACCGAGATTTCGCGCCGGCTGCGGATGACACGCACCAGCAGCAAGCCGGCGAGATTGGCGCAGGCGATGAACAGGACTACAGCCACGGCGAGGAACAATGTGCGCAATAGAGGCCTCGCCTCAGCAACAGTAACCTCGGCGAGCGGATGAATAACGGGATGAATGCGCACGCTGGCCATGGCGGGGGGGAAGTTGCTCATAACCTCCTTCGCCGCGCCCTCCGCATCCTGTTGAGCTTGCGCGTGCGTCACGCCCGGTTTCAGGCGGCCCACTATCTGGGAGCTCCAGTTGCCTGCGCCGTTCACCAGTTCGGCCTGAGAAAAGCTCATGGGCACCCAAAGCTCGCTGCGGTTCAACTGTCCCGGAACCAGAGGGAACTCAAAGTCGCGCGGCATGACGCCTATGATCTCGTACGGCTTGCGGTCGAGCAGAATTTTTTGACCAAGGATGCGCGCATCACCGTTGAAACGGCTGTGCCACATCTCGTAACTGATGACAGCTACCTGCTGGGAACCTTCATCTTCCTGCTGCGTGAAGGCGCGTCCCATAAAGGGCGAAACGCCGAGCACGGAAAAGACGCCGGCTGTGAGCCGCGAGGCGTTGATCTGCGCAGGAGCGCCTGCGCCGGAGAATTCAAAACCGGTTTGCTCATAACCGCCAATACCGGAAAAAGAGTGGGTATCGCGGGAATAAATGAGCACGGCTGGCGCAGTTGTCTGAGTGCCGCTGGCGCTTTGCTCAACACCCTCAACCGCATCGCCGAGCGTGACCAGCCTGTTCGACTCGGGAAACGGCAGCGGCCGCAGCAGCACGCCCTCGACGATCGAAAAAATCGCCGTGGTGGCGCCGATGCCGAAGGCCAGCGTCAGCACCGCCGTCAGCGCAAATCCCGGCGACTTGCGCAATTGCCGCAGCGCATAGCTAATATCTTTAAAGATTGCCTGAATCATAGATGCCTTTCCAAATCCGTTCTTATTCCGTTCTCAGTGCCTGCATAGGTTCGATTGAGGCTGCGCGCCGCGCCGGTATAAGGCAAGCGGCCAGCGTGACCACAGAAAGCAAAACCGCAACCGAAGTGAAAGTCAGCCAATCAGTAGTTCCAATGCCAAACAACATGCCGCGCAGAAAGCGTGTGAAGGCGAACGAAACCACAAGGCCGACAGCCAGCCCGGCGACTGTAAGGCGCAATCCCTGTCCCAGCACCTGGCGGAAGATATCTTCCTTCGCCGCACCGAGCGCCATGCGGATTCCTATTTCATGCGTGCGTTGCCGTGTGGTGTACGCCACCACGCCATAGATTCCGACCGCTGCCAGCAGCAAAGCCAGCAAGCCGAATGCGCCGGCAAATGTCACTGCAATTCGCTCAAAGACATTTCCCATCTGCATGTTCGCCTTAAGGGTGGTCACGTTATACACCGGCAAGTCGGGATTGAGGCCCTGTATCGTCTGCTGAACCGCGGAAGCCTGCGCAAGCGGATCGCCGCTGGTGCGCACATGGAGAATGACCGGGCTATCGTAGCGCTGCATCAGAGGCAAAAGCACCAGCGGAGCAGCATCGTAAGTCATGCGCCGGTACTTTCCGTTGGCAGCCACGCCGACAACCGTATACGGATGCGAAGAAACATCAATGTGTTTGCCGATCGCGTTTTGTCCCGGCCAGTAGCGATCAACCAAAGCCTGGTTGACGATGGCCACTGGCGGTGCCGCCGCATTGTCCTGTTCGGTGAAGTCGCGGCCCGCAAGAAGTGGCGTGTGCATCGTTTGCAGATAGCCGGGACCCACTTTTCCCCGATCCGCTTCTACCGATTGATGAGGAGCGGGCACGAAACCTTCCGGCAATATACCTTCGGAATGAATGGTGAAACTGAGAGGCGAGAAATCCGCCAGGGTCGCCGACTGCACCCCCGGCAACTGTTTCACGCGCTCCACCAACTGGCGATCAAATTCGAGACCCCGTGCATCGGAATAGCCCATCGGATCAAGGTCAAAAGAAATCAGCAGAACATGGTTGGGATCGAATCCCGGATCGGATTTCTGCGCATTCACTAAGCTGCGAACGAACAATCCCGCGCAGGTGAGCAGCAGAAGAGACAACGCAACCTGTGCAATGACAAGTGTCGAAGAAAGACGCGATTTGGAAAGTCCGCCGCTCGTGCTCAACGCCTCGTCTTTCAGAACCGACACCGGTGAAAGGCCGGAGGCGCGCAGTGCAGGAACAATGCCGGAGACCGCAGCCGTGAGAATCGAGACGAGTATCGTGGCCACGAAAACCAAGCCGTTGACGTGGCCGTTCACTGAAAGCGGCAGCGTGACGGGAGGTAGAAAAGCAGCGAGAGATTTGGCCGTCCAAATGGTCAGCGCCAGCGCAGCTCCTCCCCCAGCAAGCGCGATTACCAGATTCTCCACCAGAAGTTGGCGCATCACACGCCAGCGGGTCGCTCCCATCGATAAGCGGATGGCCATTTCACGGCGGCGTGCAACCGAACGCACCAGAAGCAGATTGGCCACATTCGCGCAGGCCAGTAGCAACAACACCGCGGCCAAGGCCATCAGAATCGGCAGCGTGCCGTAAAGGTAGACGTTGGCTCCGAAAGGCGAGCGCCACAGAGGATCAGAAGAAATAATGTTGGAGCCTTGATGCTCTTCGGGATAGCGGTCTGCGATGCGCTGCATCAGAAGATTCAGCTCGGCATCGGCCTGGTGTTGTGTGACTCCGGGCTTGAGTTTTCCCAACACCTGAAGCCACGAAGTATCACGACGATTGGGGCGATTCGACCCCCAGATCTGCGGATCCATGCCCAGCGGAATCCACACGTCAGCGCGCAATCCCGATTTGCATCCTCGAAAGCCCCTGGGCGCGACACCAACAATCGTATAAGGATGCAGGTTGATCTGCATCGTCTTGCCGATGATCAATGGGTCGCCGCCGAAGCGGTTCTTCCACATGTCGTAGCCCACCACCACCTCAGCTGCTCCCGCGCGCTCATTGGCCAGCGTGGGAAGCAGCGTTCGTCCCAGCACAGTCCGGACGCCCAGCACCTCGAAATAATTCGACGAGGTGAGATCGCCATAAATACGCTCCGGCTTACCTGACCCGGTGATGGCCATGTAGTCGTCGTGATAGGCAAGCATTCCGGAATAGCTGTGCGTCTGGTCGCGCAGGTCCGCATAATCCGCGTAGGAGAAAGGAGGCGTCGGATGCTCGCTTCTTTCTCCACGCATCACCGTCACCATGTCACTGGTATGCGCTACTCCGGGAATCGGGTCGAGCAGGGTCGAGTTGATCCAGCTGAAGACCGTGCTGTTGGCGGCAATGCCAAGCGCCAGCGTACCCACCGCCAGCGCTGTGAATCCGGGGTTCTTGTGCAATTGCCGCAACGCGTAACGCAAATCCTGAAGGAACATCCTCATTCTCCTGATTCCTATTCCGCTCGCAATGCCTGCATGGGTTGAATCGACGCCGCGCGCCGTGCTGGGATCAGTCCCGAAAATACGACGGCAAGCGACAGCAACACGGCGGCCGCAATATAGGAAAGTGGGTCAGAGGCGGTCACGCCGAAGAGCATCGAGCGTAAGAGACGCACTGCGGCAATCGAACCAAGCCCACCCGTCACGAGACCGATCAGTACAACCCCGGCGCTGCTTCCGAGCACGAGACGGAAGATTCCGGCGCGCGAAGAACCAAGAGCCATGCGCAGAGCAAACTCGCGGTTGCGCTCGGCCACAGCGTACGCCATGACAGCGTAAAGACCGAGCATGGCTACCAACAGGCTCGCCAGTGCATAGACGATGAGCAACTCGGCCGGCAGACGCGACATTTGGTACATCTGGGCGATAACCTCGTCGTAGCTCATCAGGTTTTCGACCGGCAGCGTGCGATCAAGCGAGGAGACAGCCTCACGCAACTCGGGCGCAAGCGTGGCCAGGCTCGAGTTGGTCCGAACGGCAAACTGCGCGTAGCTCGGATAGCCTTCTTGATCGATGGGCAAGAAGAGCAACGGAAGAGGATCGGTATTGGACGGATCGTGATACATGAACTCCGGTACGATGCCTACGATCTGCCAGGTCTTTTTGTTGTAGGTGATGCTGCGGCCCAGAGCGTCACCCTGGGGCCAGTACTTGCGGGCCATAGTTTCGTTCACGATGGCCACAGGCGCCGATTGCGCGTTGTCGCTCGCAAGAAAGTCGCGGCCGCGCGCGATGGCGATTCCCATGGTGCGGAAGAAATCCGGGCCTTCGAAGTCGGTGATGACCTCCATGTCCTCACCCTTGGCGGGCGTGTAGCCCGCAACGGCGAAGTCCTGCGTATTGCCGGAGCCCTCGTCGCCCATGGGGAGATGCGAGGAGTAGGTCACGCCGGTGACGCCGGGCAGCGCGCGCAAGCGATCGGCGAGCGCGGCGCGGAGCGCTGGAACCTGATCCTTCTTGTAGCCGGCGCGTGAGAAGGTTAGTTCGGCGGTCAGGCAATCGGCATGATTGAAGCCAACCGGGCGGGAGAGGATGTTCAGCGCCGTGCGCGTCATCAAGCCGCAGCAGACCAGAACCACAAAACAGATGGCGAGCTGCACGCCGAGCAGCACGCGACGGGCAAACTGCTTGCGTCCTGCGCCGACCACGGCGGCGCCACCCGCGCAGATGACATCCTTCTGCGACGCGCTGAGCGACTGGCGAACCGGAGCCATACCGCAGAGCAGCGTAACCAGAATGGCCACCGCGGTGACAAAGACGAGTATGCGCGAGTCGGTCTGGAGATTGAAGGCTAGTGTCCCGCCGAAGCTGGGCAGCAGGACGTAGAGCGCGCGCGAGATGCCGAGCGAGGCCAGCCAGCCACAGAAAGCGCCGGCAGCGGCGAGCAAGGCCGTTTCCGTGAAGGTCTGCGCTATGATGCGGTGCACCGGAGCCCCGAGCGCGGTGCGGATGGCGACCTCGCGGCGACGGCGCGCGGCATGCTGTCCGAGCAGAGAGGAAACATTGAGCACGACCAGAATCAGGAGCAGAATCGAGGCGCCAAAAAGCACCGGCAACTGCTCTCCAATCAGGCCATAGAAACCGCGCGCGAAGTGCGCCGCATCATCCAGATTGAGATCCCAGCCGTTCAGGTTGTCTTCGGCGTGCTGCGCGGCAAAGCGGCGCGCAAGCTGGTGAACTTCGGTCGCGGCCAAGGCATTGGCTACGCCTGGGCGCTGACGCACGACCACCTGCAGACCGCGATGCGCCAGCGGATCGGCAGCGGGATCGGACGCAAGGGAGCGCGTGGCCGAAAGCGGAATCCAGGCCGAATCGGCCATGCCGCCGTAAATGCCGGCAAAGCGCGCCGGCCCGACACCGACGACGGTGAACAGATGACGGTTGACCGAGACAGTGCGTCCGACGATGGAGCGGTCCGCGTTGAATAGCGAACGCCAGAGGGCGTCGGAGAGCACGATCTCGTCGTGCTGGCCGTAGGCGCGATCGGAAGCGTTGGGGTCGAAGAAGCGGCCCAGTTCCGGCTGGAGGCCGAGCAGACTGAAGTAGCCGGATGAGACGGTATCGGCCCAGACGGCGCGCGCCTCGCCACCCTCGCCCGCCAGGCTGAGCTGCATCAGGTCGAACGCCGCGGCATCGGAAAAGCTGCGGCTCTGGTCGCGCAGGAAGTTAAACTGGCGGTAGTTGACCGAGTAGCCATTCGAACCAAGCACTGTGGCACTGACAAAGCGAAGCTGCCGCGGCTCCTGGACATGCGGCCAGGGGTTGAACAGCACGGCGTTGGTCCATGTCGCCACCGTGGTCAGGGCGCCTATGCCTAGAGCCAGCGTGAGGACCACGGCGAAGGCAAACCCCGGGGCAAAGCGTAATTGCCGCAACGCGTAACGCAGGTCCTGAAACAACACGGCTACGCCTCCACTTCCTCTTCGAGCTTTTTCAGCTCCTGTTCTGAAACAACCTTGCCGTCAAAAAGGTGCACTTCGCGCTGCGCGTGTTTGGCAAAGCGCGGATCGTGAGTCACCATACAGATCGTTGATCCTTCGCGGTGCAGATCGGTCAGCAGATGCATCACCGCCTCGCCGTTCTTCGAGTCCAGATTGCCAGTGGGCTCATCGGCCAGCAGAATCGACGGCGCACCCGCCAGAGCGCGCGCCACGGCCACCCTCTGTTGCTGACCGCCGCTCAGCTGTGCAGGATAATGCCTCATGCGATGCGCCATGTTCACCCGCTCCAGAGCTTCCTTCACGCGCTTCTTGCGCTCTGTCGACGGCATTCCAGCGCGATAAGTCAGCGGCAGCTCGACGTTCTCTTCCACTGTCAGATCACCAATCAGATTGAAGCTCTGAAAGATGAAGCCGATCTCCTGGTTGCGAATCCGCGAGCGGTCACCAAAGCTCAGGTTCTCCACCGGGCTGCCGTTCAGCAGATACTTGCCGCCTGTGGGCGTGTCGAGCAGGCCGAGAATCGAGAGCAGCGTGGATTTGCCGCAGCCCGAAGGACCGGACATGGCCACATACTCGCCCCGCGAGATGGTCAGGTGAATGCCGGAGAGCGCGTGCGTCTCCACTTCGTCGGTGTAGAAGACC
>JBAPYY010000045.1:0-2384 GCA_049284975.1 Occallatibacter sp. | reverse complement strand
CCAATCAGCAGCTCAGCCAATGGAATCATCTATTTCCCAATGAGCGGCAGTCTATCGAGAAGCTCTTGCTTTATGTTGCGAGCCTGAGCCCGGAGCAATCCGCTCGACTCTTCCGCGATGTTGTTGAAATCGAAGAGAAGATGGGGGTACGCAAGTGGGAGTTCTCGACCAATGAGCAGACGATCCAGAATTCTTCGTTGCTGGCGCGTTCGCCTTACTTTCAGGATTGGCGTAGGGCAGTGCAGGCGGTCTACGATGCAGCCGACAGTTATGCGCTGAAGACAAGCGGCACGGCGGTAAAGCCTGGAAATCGCTTGGTTCTGCTCGACATTCCTCTGCCTTTGCCCGCCGACGCAAACAGCGTTTGGCGCCGGTGGCAAGGAATCGGCCGGCCAATGAAACTCGATCTCGGGCTATCCAGCGGAAAAACGAGTGCGCTGGAATTGCTTCTTGCGGGCATTCCCAACGCGGACAGCGGGCGTTCCGGCGGATTGCTTGATGCTGCTCTGAGCCGCTCCTATGATTCCTCCGCAGACGTTTGGGTGATCGATGCGGGGAAGAACCTGGTCGGTGCGGCGCTTGGACAGACGCCTTCCACCGCGCACGCGTCAAATGCGGTCCTGTTGAGCTATGGAAGGCTGGACCTCTACCGGCAGAGCTTTTCGCACGAGATGAACACCATGCACAAGGATCTAGCCGATGCGGACGCAGTCTACGACCGCTTGCGCAAAGTCGATGTTATGCCGTGGTGCCCTGAGGAAGTGGCCAAGGAACCAGCCGTGCGGGAGTTCTTGCGGTCTCTGTATCTGACCGGTAACGGAGCCGTGATCTATGGCAACTCGTTCGTGGAATGGGCTGCCTCGGAGGCATTCCACCGCGCCCGGCCTTCTTTTCTGGCTGCGCAATTTGGAGTGCGCAGCAAGCCCAAGCCCTTTACTGGCGTGGCTGTCTTCGACAATCCCGACCAGGTGAACCCCTTGCCGGCCGTAGACGACTTGCCGGGCAGCGCTGTGGACGCGCAAATGCTGGCGCTCTATGTGTGGTTGGCCGCCTATCGCTACCAGGAGTATCAGAGTTCAACCGTCTGCGTGTGTTTAGCAGAGAGCCTCTCGCAGGCCTATGTGGTCGCGCCGCGCGAGTTTACTCTCTGGCAGGAAATGGAACCGGTTACTCTCAACCGGCTACACCACGCGCTGCGCGCATGGATTACATAGCCGGATGCGCAGATCGATTGACAATTTGGAACAAATCTCATCAAGATGCTATCCTGCGGACACTTCGCCGGGAATACGGAATTCATCCGAATGACCTATCACAAGAACCAAGGTTGCCTTTCGCGGCGGTCCGTACTCAAGAACATGGCGCTAGCACCGTTGCTATTTCGCCCAGCGCCCTTTTATGGATACTCGTTCCTCTTCGGCGCGCCAAATACCCTTCCTGCTCTCGATTCCGCGTTCCCTTTCTCGGACCCTCGGCTAACTCCCCATTATTCGGAAAAATCTCCTTTGGCTGACGTGCTTCGTCTGGTTACGCCAGGTTCGGATGAGTACATTACCGAAAAGTATGCCGTTGAAATCGAGTCCATCTTCAAAGAATGGAGCCAGGCTCTCAAGTTGTCGGCACACGATCTTTCAATCTTGCTGAATCTTCTGGACCCCGCAATCGAAGCCTCGCGTCTGGCCCCCATTAAGGAAATTCCACTGCGGTCCGGATACGGAATCGATGCCGTGCGAAGGCAATTTCCCAGCGGTGTGGTTTCAGGCCGCGAGCACTTTCTTCATGAAATCCACAGATGGCTTGGGCAAATCACACGAGTCGAGACCGCCGAATTTGAAATCTATGGCATCGAAGTGATTGCTTCGGCACCGCTGACGGTTCGCCTGGAAATCCGCTATGACCTGGTGGCCAGCGGGAATAACGAGCGGCGTGAGGAGCGCGTCGGAAGCTGGCGCATCGAGTGTTTTCGCGATGAAGCACAGATATGGAAAGTGCGCAAGTGGGAAGCTGGCGAGGAAACTCTCAGCGTCATGCACGGGCCGGCGTTCATTGATGTAACTTCTCGGGCCCTCGGCGGAACGGCATCCTATAATAAGCAACTGCTGCGCGGCGTCGATCATTGGCGCACGGTCCTGGACGGTGCAATCGGCACGGACGTGTACTCCAACAACGGCGTGGCCGTTGGCGACTTCGACAATGACGGCTTCGACGATTTCTATGTGTGCCAACCGGCCGGTCTTCCCAACCGCCTCTATAAAAATCGCGGCGACGGAACTTTTGAAGACGTAACAGAGAAAGCCGGTGTCGGCGTCCTGGACAACACCGCGTGCGCTCTATTTGCCGACTTTCAAAACAAGGGGCTTCAGGACCTGCTCGTGGTTTGCGGC
>JBAPYY010000044.1:0-4139 GCA_049284975.1 Occallatibacter sp. | reverse complement strand
CGTTTTTGCCGTTCTGAACTCATGATTTAGAGCCATAATCCCGGCACGGCTTCATAAACCGTGCCTTCCATGAGGAGATTTTTACGATGAGAGTTGCTTTGTTGACCGGTGGCGGCGACTGCCCCGGACTGAATGCGGTGATTTATGCCGCCGTGCGGAAGGGCATCAACCACTATGGCGATGAGTTCATCGGCTTTCTCAATGGCTGGCGCGGTGTGCTCGACAACACATTCATTCCGCTCACGCTGGAGAGTATTGACGGCATCCAGTTGAAGGGTGGCACCATCCTGCACTCCTCCCGCACCAACGTGAAGAAGATTCCGGGCGGTATCGAGAAAGTGCAGGAGGTTCTGAAGGCCAACAAGATCGATGCACTGATTGCCCTGGGTGGCGACGATACACAGTCGGTGAATCTCTACCTGAACGAGCATGGCGTTCCCAGCGTGGGTGTTCCCAAGACCATTGACAACGACATTAACGGCACCGACCAGACCTTTGGCTTCGACACCGCTGTCATGATCGCTACGGAGGCCATTGACCGCATCCACACCACAGCCGATTCGCACAACCGTGTGGTGGTGGTCGAAGTCATGGGCCGTGATGCTGGTTGGATCGCCTATGCCTCCGGCGTCGCAGGGGGCGCGCATGTCATCCTGGTTCCGGAAAAGGAAATCAACCTTGACCATGTCTGTGCGCTGCTCAAGCACAATTACGACCATGGCAAGCATTATGGCGTGGTGGTGGTAGCCGAAGGCTGCGCCTTGCCCGACGTGGGACAGGTTATTGACGAAGCGGCGAACCTGGACGCATTCGGCCACGCGCGCCTGGCCGGCATCGGCGAGGAACTGGCCAACCAGATCGAGAAGAGAACCGGCTATGAAACCCGGTCGGTGAATCTGGGCCATACTCAGCGCGGCGGCGTTCCCACGGCCTTTGATCGGATCCTCGGCCAGCGTTACGGCTTGCACGCAATCGACATGGTCCATGACAAAAAATGGGGCCGTATCGCCGTTCTCAAGGGGCTCGACATCACAGACATCACCATCAAGGAAGCCATTGCCACTAACCGCCGTCTTGACCAGCGGTTCTTCGACGTGATCACAGATCTGGAAGCCAAAGTATAGTGCTATGCCGTTAATCGGCCAATCCGATAGCATGACTTTTGGTTTCGCAAGTAAAGAGCCATCCTCTTCGGGGGATGGCTCTTTATTTGCTGTGTGCCTTAGAGTTGGACAGTGATCTACCGCCTATGCACACCCGCCGACTTTGAGCAGCTTTACGCGCTCGAAGAGGCCTGCTTCGAGCCGCCCAGCCGATTCAGCCGGCGGTATATGCGGTTGCTTGTCCAGAGCGATAGTGCAGCGACCTGGATCGCCGAGGATGCGGGACAAATGGTGGGCTTTGCCATCGTCGAGTGGACTGAAAAGAGCAATGAAACCATAGCTTACATTCAAACCGTGGAAGTCTCCCTGGAAGGTCGAAGTCGGGGCATTGGCCGTGAGTTGCTTATCCGTATAGAGGGCTCAGCGCGACTCGCTGGGGCTCTCCTGATCTGGCTGCACGTGGAAGAAGGAAACACTGCCGCGGTCCGGCTGTATGAAGCACAGGGGTATCGCCGCGAGGGCCGCGAGGACGACTATTACCCCTTGGGCCGTGCCGCGCTCATCTATGTGAAACGGCTCGACGTAGCGGCCGCTATTTAGTGGCCCTGCCATCTCTGTGCGCCTGATCCATCATTAATACCGCCAACTGGTCAGGTCTGCTCCCTTGGGCGCGGTCTTCTGGATGCGGTCGAGTATTTTCGGCAGATACATTGTGTTGTAATGCAGCCGCGAATACGCATTGGATAGCGTGGGGTCGCCATTCCAGCAGTGCTCGGCGCGCGGGCCATAAAGCACTTCTCCGTCATAAGGCGGGTTCTTCGTCGACTTCAGAAAATCCTCCATGAGATAGACGGCATTGTTGAGAAAGTACGTATCGTCGGAACCGACATAAATGTGGATTTTGCCCGCCAAATCAGGGCCGATCTTAGCCCAGTTTTGCTCCAGAATCGATTCCAGATCATAATGTTCGCGCCAATACTCGGCAACACTATGATCGATTTCGCCGGTCACCTTATCGTAGATGGGGGCAGGGTAGCCGTCCGCGCCCACCGGCCCAAAGACCGCTTGCCATATATCGTATTGTTCGCCACTGCGGCCGTGATCGCCCAGCGCCAGTTCGTAGGCATTGATCTCTTCGTTGGTGATAAAGGTGTGACCGAGGTAGTCGCGCATAGCTGACTGTGCCTCGCGCTTGTGCGCACCCTCGAGGTAGTAGAAGTTCTTGTCGTTATAAATGTCGATGTCAGTGTATGCGTGGAAGTCTACGGGGTCAGGGCAGGAGGCAAATGCGCCGTTGTAGTGCGTCGGATAGAAAACCTGCACCGCCAGTGCTTCCCAGCCGCCGGTCGAGCCGCCATAAGTAAACCGTGCCCAGCCTTGTCCGATAGCGCGAAACTTCTTTTCGACCGCCGGAATCAGTTCGCTCTCTATGGCGTCGCCATATGGTCCCACGTTGGCAGAGTTCACTGCATAGGAGTCGTCATAGAACGGATTGGCGTGCTGAATTTTGACGATCAGCACTCGCGGAAAACCTGGAGAAATCCACTTCTGATAGAACTTGTACGCCTCCTGTTGCTGGATGCGGTTGTAGCCCGCCAGATGGAAACGCTCACTGTAATCGGGTTTCAGGCTGGGGTCCGGCGGGGTGGTCCGAAAGTCATCGAAATCGTCTACAAAATGGTCGTGGAAGATCATCAGCGGAAAGTGAGCATTGGGGTGATCGTCGAAGCCTTCGGGCACCAGCACAATGGCACTGATGAACATAGGCCGGCCCCAGAATTTGGTTAGCTCCGAGCTCTGAATGCGGATGTGGCGAACATACTTCGTGTCAGCCGGCGTGGAAATGGGCGGAACCACTTCGGTGAGCTCAATCGAGATGGAAGCGCCCGGCTTGACGGTTACCTTCACTGGCTTCGAGACGAGGTTGCCGGGAGAAATGTTCCAGTGCTGGCCCTCGCCCTGGTCCGGATGTAGCTTGACCGTCTTTCCGTCGCTGCGGTGAAAAGTCTCATACTTATTCAGCACTGCTTGGACATAATACTCGCCCGGTGGAACATCCTTGAGGCTGCGTACTGGATAGCCCGAAGCCGTAGCGTCCACTACAGCAAGCTTTTCGGGTTGCCACCCATCGACGGTCAAACCGAAGACAATTTGCGAGTTCATCGTGTCGTCGATCTGATTGCGGGGCTCATCGCTCGGGTCCGTTGAAAGGCACAGCAACAGGCGGCCATCGAGAGGCTGCGCGCTTATCTCTTTTGGAAAGGTGACGGAAAACGATTGAGCGGCTAGAACGATGGGACACAACAGAAAGAGAGGGAGGGCTATGTACTTCATATGGGGAACTATACAGGGAAGCGCAAAGAGGCGTCGAGACTCAAGGTCGCATATATGCGAAAGAACAGGTTGCCCCAGGTCTCGATGACGAGGCCTGGGGCCGGCAATCTTTCATTCCAGCTACTTGTTGTCTGCCACTGTGTTCTTGATGAACGCCGCTACGCGGTCGTGCAACTGCTTGAGGCTCGCGTCGTTGACATAGACCATGTGTCCCGACTCGTACCAGTCGTACTCGATGTTCTTGGCGAGCGACTGCGGAATGGGCAGGTGCTTGTCTTCATACAGCGCGGTAAAGAATGGCGTGGCCAGGTCGTAGTAGCCGCCATTCACCATAATCTTCAACCGGGGATTGGTCTTGAGCGCCTCAGCCAGATCGTTGGCCACATTCAGGCCCAAAGGAAAGCCATGGCGCATGACATCCCAGTGAGCGCCTGCTGAAAACATCTCAGGCAGGTAAGTTTGACCCTCGCCATATTTCAGGTCGCGGCGGACGTAGTCGTTGAAGAGTGAGACATAGGCGGAGGAGATTGCCGAGCTTTGCGGATCATACTCCGCACCCTCGCTCAGCGGATTCAGAGACGGTCCGGAGAAGCGCGTGTCCAGCCGCCCAGTGGTCAGATCCTGATCGTCCTGCAAAGTCTTCTCAAATTCGCCGCCGTTTATCCGCAAATTGCCCTTGAGCAAATATGCCACCGGCAGGCC
>JBAPYY010000043.1:0-2663 GCA_049284975.1 Occallatibacter sp. | reverse complement strand
GTGGTTTGCGCGTCCTGGCCTGCTGGGCAAGCTCACGACAATTCTGCCGGCTCTTTCCAACTTTGCTCTTGCCATCAAGCCGGCGCGCTTTCTCATGTCGAAGATGATGCAAATTACGCCGCAACGCACATTTCCGAAATATACGCGGCCGGATTTGCGCTCGCCCTGGATCACGAATACAGCACAACAGCGGGTGGTGTTCTTTCCGGGTTGCTTCATCCGCTACAACCGGCCGGAGCTGGGCCGTGTAGTGATCAATCTCCTCGAGCGAAACGGTCTCTCAGTGGAAGTTGCATCATCGGAGTGCTGCGGAGTTCCAGCCTTGGCCAACGGCAACGCGGCTGCGGCGCGTTCAGTGGCGCGAGCTAACGTCAAGGCTCTGGCCCGCCAGGTTGACTCAGGGCTGCGCATCATTACCGCTTGCTCCAGTTGCGGCCACATGCTCAAGACGGCGTTCGGCGGCATCCTCGAAGATGACAAGAAGTTTGCTTGCGCGGCCAAAAAGATCTCCGGCAATACATTCGACTTGGCCGAATTACTCCTGATGCAGGCCGACGCGGGCCAACTCGATACCAGCTTTCAGCACACCGCGCTGCATCTGGCTTATCACGCGCCGTGCCATCAGAGGTCACAGGGCATAGGGCGCCCGTGGTATCACTTGTTGCGCATGATTCCCGGGGTCACGGTCGAGGATATGGATTCGGGATGCTGCGGCATGTCCGGCACCTATGGCTTCAAGCAGGAAAAGTACGCTGTCTCCATGGAGATAGGCAAGGAGCTATTCGCGACCATCGACGTCGCGCAACCGGACATGGTTGCCACGGAGTGCGCCACCTGCCAGATGCAGATAGAGCACGGGACCAACTTCAGAGCCATCCATCCCGCGGAGATTCTATTGCAGGCCTACGATGGGACCACGCCAGCGACAAGGCAGAAAAAATCCTCTATCTACGAATGCGAGTGTGGATCGTGCAGACAGGGGCTCGAGCAAGGGAACGATTGATTTGGAGCGGGAGACCGGGATCGAACCGGCGACATTCAGCTTGGGAAGCTGACGTTCTGCCACTGAACTACTCCCGCCCTTTATAATCAACTACTTACTGAAGCAAACTCAAGTTACTATCCGAATTTACCGTCCAAATTTCTCTCTTGCTACACGCGAACTAGCTGGTTTCGCTAGTCAGAGCTGCTCGCAGCGCCATGGCGGATAGTAAAAAGTGCACCAGAGCGAACCTGAAAAAGTATATCAAAATTACCAGTCATGCGACTTGCCTAGTGGAAGCTGGGTTGTGATCGTGAGCGACACGACGGCGCGGCGGCCGCGGTTGTTTGTGGAAAAATTCAGCGAATTCGTGCGCAGGTCACCGTCAATTAACCTCGGATTCATGTTTCGCAAGTACAAAATGCTCACGTCGCCGTTCCCCATGGCGATTCCGGAGGTTAAGATGAAAAAGCTGATCGCAACTTCCCTTGCGACGCTGCTCGCTATTGGCGCCATTCCGAGCCCTGTCTATGCGGCAGGTCCCGGGGGTGACAGGACCACAACACCAATCAAACACTTGGTTGTCATCTTCCAGGAAAACGTCTCGTTCGATCACTACTTTGGGACCTATCCGCATGCAACCAATCCCAGCAGCGAGCCTGGCTTTGCGGCCGCCCCTGGCACGCCTTGGGTCAACGGGCTTTCTGGCGAGCTATTGACCGCGAATCCCAACGCCAGCAATGCCGCGAACGGCGCGGGCGCAACCAATCCCTTCCGGCTGGACCGCAGCCAGGCCGCGACCGCCGATCAGGATCACGACTACACGCCGGAGCAGGAGGCATTCGATCACGGTTTGATGGATGCCTTTCCGGTTTCCGTCGGCGTTGCCGGACCGCCTCCCGCGAGCGGCGGCATCTTTTCCACAGACGGCCTGACGATGGGCTATTACGACGGCAACACTGTCACCGCCTACTGGAATTACGCGCAGCGATACGCCATGAGCGATAACTCCTACGGCACCAACTTTGGACCTTCGACGGATGGCGCCGTCAACCTGATCTCAGGCCAGCTGAACGGCGTCGTTGAGGACAACAATCCTGGCGGGGCAACCATCGAAGACGGCTACGGCGGACTGACCCTGATCAGCGACGCCGATCCTGCAGGCGATGTCTGTTCCACTGCGACAGGCGAAACGGTGCATTTTGGCGGCAAGAACATCGGCGATCTGCTCAACGACGCGGGCATCACCTGGGGCTTCTTTGAAGGCGGCTTCAACCTGTCGATCGTGAATGCAAACGGGACCACGGGTTGCAAGCGCAGCACGACTTCCACGGTGACCGCGACCAAGAAGGCCGACTATATTCCTCATCACCAGCCCTTCCAGTACTACACCTCCACCTGGAATCCAACCCACGTTCGTCCCACGTCCACGGCCATGATCGGCCATCAGGGCGATGCGGCGAATCACCAGTACGACACCCTGGACTTCTTCGCCGCGGTGAGCGCGGGTAACTTCCCCGCCGTTTCCTACCTCAAAGCGCCCGGCTACCAGGATGCCCATGCCGGATACTCCGACCCGCTCGACGATCAGAACTTTGTCGTCACCACCATCAACTTCCTTGAGCAGCAGCCGGACTGGGACTCGACCGCGGTGATTATCGCGTTTGACGACTCCGACGGC
>JBAPYY010000042.1:0-5982 GCA_049284975.1 Occallatibacter sp. | reverse complement strand
AGCTGATTCTGAGCGGATGTGGCGAGAAAACAGCCTTGCAGGTTTTATAACTCGACGATTTTCAGAGGTTCCCTAACTCGGCAGACTTTCTGAAGGCGGCACAAATACATTTACCAAACAATTCGACAGAAGCCAAAAGGTTCTTGTGTGATAAATTTGTCGTGTGGAGTTAGTGGAGAGTCCATGCGAGCGTTATTGACTATCGCGTTGTTCGTAGTTTCGAGCGCGAGCTTTTCCGGCGGACAGCAGGATAGTTCTTCCGCATCGTCTCCAACGTCGGATGTGCAACCAGCCCGCGTGAAGGTTTATGCCGATGGCCCGGGAGTAACGGCTCCTGAGCTTCTTCCCTTCCCTCCGCCTCCGCACCCTGCCGAAGAGTGCGGGAAGAAGATTCACGGCACGGTCGTTCTCTCTGTCATCGTGGATGCGGCAGGCCAACCGCGCAACATTATGTTCATTCGCCCGCTGGGCACTGACCTGGACAAGTTTGCCCTTCAGGTTGCAGCCGCAGATCATTTCAGGCCCGGAACTCGCGATGGCGTGCCGGTCGCTGTTGGACAGTCTCTGGACGTGAATATGCAAGCCTGCGTTGAAAAGATAAAGAACGAGGCAGGCGAGATGACCAATGTCTTGCAGCTGAGATCCAAGCCGGTACAGACATTAGGACCCCTTCCACAACCGCCGGAGGAAGTCGCCTATAAATCAGGTGCGTCCATCGGGAGGGATTCAGACGATGTCGCTGTTCCTCGCGTTCGGACCGGGAGCGGAGCCACTGCCCCTGTACCTCTTAATACTCCCGAGGCCCACTTTAGCGAGGAAGCAAAGCGCGCAAATTACCAAGGAACATGCCTTCTCTCTCTTGTGGTTGATTCGCATGGGATGCCGCAAAATGTGCGTGTGGTGCGAAAGCTGGGCATGGGCTTGGACGAGAAAGCAGTTGAAGCAGTGAATAAATACAGATTCAAGCCGGCAATGAAAGACGGTCAACCCGTTGCGGCTATAACTGCCGTCGCAGTGGAATTCCACCTTTACTAGCGGGCGCTCTGAGGCAGCGATGCGCGTTGATGTGCAGCACAATTAAAGAACGTCCGATTTAATGCGCCGGGAGAGCTCTCGCCCGAAAGCCCACCACGATAAACTGCAAATGAGGAAGCAGTTTTGAGTGATGCGGAACCAGCAGCGCGAGTGGACGCGGTCGAGGCTGCCGCCGAGGTGGAGTTGGGCGTAACTTCAGGCGTCTCTCATGCCTGGAGGGCATTGCGCCATCGCAACTTCCGCTTGTTTTTTGGCGGTCAAACCATATCTCTCATCGGCACGTGGATGACGCGCGTGGCTACCGGCTGGCTGGTTTACCGGCTCACTGGTTCGGCCCTGCTCCTGGGCACCGTCAGTTTTGCCGGACAGATTCCCACATTCCTCGTCGCGCCCTTCGCCGGAGTTTGGGTTGACCGGCTGGACCGCCGACAGGTGCTGGTGTGGACCCAGACCCTATCAATGATCCAGTCGCTGACGCTCGCCGCGCTGACGCTCTCGCACCACATCACGATTCCGCTGTTGCTGACGCTGAGCGTGATGCAGGGCTGCATCAATGCATTCGACATGCCTGGCCGCCAATCCTTCATGGTCAAGATGGTGGACGACAAGCGCGACCTGCAGAACGCCATCGCCATCAACTCATCCATGGTCAATGTGGCGCGTCTCATCGGCCCGTCATTGGCGGGCATGTTGATCGCGGTCTCCAGCGAGGGCTGGTGCTTTCTGGTCGATGGCATCAGCTACATTGCGGTGATTGTGTCCCTGCTGATGATGCGCGTTCACGCGCCAGTGGTGAAGCGAGTGGCCACTTCCACTCTCTCGGAACTGAAGGCAGGCTGGACTTACGTCTCTGAGTTTCAGGCCATCCGAACGATCCTGACGCTCTTTGCCGTGGTGAGCCTCATGGGAATGCCATTCGTGGTGCTGATGCCGGTCTTTGCCAAGACCGTGCTGCACGGCGGACCGCATACCCTGGGATTCCTGATGGCTGCAATGGGACTCGGCGCTCTAGTTTCGGCGCTGTCTCTCGCGGCGCGCAAAAATGTGCGCGGACTCATCAGAATGATTCCCATCGCCGCGGCGGTTTTCGGTTTCGGCCTAATCGGCTTCGGGCTATCGCGCGTCTTCTGGCTCTCAATGGTGATGGTGTTCATTGCCGGCATGGGAATGATGCAGGGCATGGCCGCAAGCAACACCGTGATTCAAACCATTGTCACCGACGACAAGCGCGGCCGCGTGATGAGTTACTACACGATGGCGTTCATGGGCATGGCGCCTTTTGGCAGCCTGCTGGCCGGAACCATGGCCAATGCAGTAGGAGCGCCGCTGTCAGTCATCATGAACGGCGCGGTGGTTATCGTGGGCGCTGCATGGTTTGCAACGCGGTTACCGGCGCTGCGGCGCCAGATTCGACCCATCTATCAAGAAATGGGCATTCTGCCGGTAAAGGAAGGAATACAGCAATGAGTGACGAAAAAGCTGTTCTCAAAATCGACGCGCTCCACACGGCTATCGTAGTTATCGATTTGCAAAAAGGAATTGTTGGAAGGATGGGCGCGCCGTATGCGCAGACCGCCGTGGTGGCGAATTGCGCGCGAATTCTGACAGCAGCCAGAGCCGCCGGAGCGCAGCCTTTGCTGGTGCATGTGGGCGGCGCGACGGATGGCTCCGACCGGCCGCACACCGCAACCGATCAGACGTGGAAGTCGACAGGCCCGATGCCGCCGGATTGGAGCGAGTTGATTCCTGAGCTCGACCGCCAGCCCGCTGACATTGTGGTTCTCAAGCGGCAGTGGGGCGCGTTCTACGGCACCGATCTCGACCTGCATCTGCGCCGGCGCGGACTGACCACGATTGTGCTTTGCGGCATCGCCACCGAATTTGGCGTGGAGAGCACGGCGCGCGATGCGTATGAGCACGGCTACGAACTCATCTTCGCCGAGGATGCAATGACTGGCGTGACGGCCGAGAGCCACTCGAACAGCGTGGAGCGCATCTTTCCGCGGCTGGGCCGCGTGCGGTCGACTGATGCGATCGTCGCGGCGTTCAGCTAACTTTGATTTTTTGCCTCGCCCTTGGTGTCATCCCAGGTCCCCAAAATGCGAGGGATCTCCACCCCACGGAGGAGGACCTGTCCGTGGAGACCCCGGACCTGGGCCCCCGTCGTCTCCCACATCTCAAAATCAAAATGCGAACCGCCGGCCAATTTTACGGAGTCTCTTCGACGAGTGGTTGCCAGAGTTCGACGCGGTTGCCCTCGGGGTCGGTGATCCAGGCGAAGTGGCCGTAGGAGGCGGATTCCTGGTGGGGGTCGATGGGGACGTTGGCGGCGCGGAGTTGGGTGAGCAGGGCTTCGAGGTCATCCACGCGGTAGTTGATCATGGCGCGCTGGGTTGGGTCACCGAAGTGGTTGGAGGTGTCGGGGAAGAGCATCCAGGCGGTTTGGCCGGTGCTGGCGGGGACTTCGTCGGACCAGAGGAAGCTGGCGCCGCCGTAGTCGGCGAGCTGGACGCCGAGGTGCTGTGCGTACCAGGCGGAGAGGGCTTTGGGGTCGCGGGCTTTGAGGAAGACACCGCCGATTCCTGTGACTCGTGCCATGAGGTTCTCCTTGGGGGTGTGTGAGCGGGGGAACAAAAGCAGATCTCTCTGCTGCGCAAGGAGATAATACCAAACGAGTAAGACGGAGTGAAGGAAAACCACCTGCGGTGGGGCCAAATGCTCGCTTGTCGCTCGCATGGGGTTCGTGGTATCCCAGGTCCCCAAATACGAGGGACCTGGGGCACCCGGCACCGGGCACCCGGCTCTTCATGTTCCTGGTGGTCGAGTGCTCCCGGCGCGCACAGTTTTCTTCATACTGTGCGCCTAATGACTCGCTGCCATCCTACTTCTTCAGTTCCTCCAGCGCCCGCACCGCATCTGGGTAGCCAGGCCGTAATGCGATTGCTTTCTTGTACGCCTCTGCAGCTTTGTCCTTCTGGCCGTCTTTCTTCAAAGCCTCTCCCAAGCTGTAGTAGTTCTCCGCGGTGGGATTCTTCGCGGCCGCGGCCTCCGCCTCCGCAATCGTCTTGCTGGGATTGGTGACCGGCTCCGTACGCGGTGCTTGCAGACTGCCCAAGTTCAGCCCGTTCACCATCACCGTGGTTTGGCCCATCATGTCTTTCATCATCGGCGTCAATTCCGAAACACTTCCCGTCGCGTTTCCCATGTTGATGCCGTTCACCATGAACGAGACTTTCCGATCGATGATGCCCTGAATCAGTTGCTGCATCATAGACGATGACTTCTCGGCATGCTCTGGCAGTAACTCCACGCGCACGTCATCTCCTTCAACAATCAGCACGCCCAGCGGAGTGGTCTTCGCGCCCATGCTTCCTAGCGCACCCCCCGCCGCTTCTGCGCTGCCCAAGCCAAACTGCACCGAGGCAAACGGGATCACCGTGGCATCGCCTGCGCTAATTGGTTCTCCCACTACGGCGCTCGTCCTGAGTTCAGAAACCATCCGGTCAAAATCGGCCAGCGGCTTTGCCAAAGACTGCGCTTCCGCGGTAACCGTCGACCACGCCATACACGCCCACAGCGAAACAAGTCCAGCCATCGTCTTTTTCATGGTTTCTTCACCTGGCCGGCGTATTGCCAACGCTGATAAATCGCGTCCCTTTCTTCGTAATCGCCACAAAGCCCAGCGGCCGACTCTCTCCGCTCATCAGGAATCCATCAACCCCTGGCATCGGCACTGTTCCGCCCGCGAAATTCACATCTACCATTAGGATCGGAATCAGCGTTACCGACCCTGCCTTGATTGGCTCGCCCACCACCGTTTTGGCGTGGAGTTCGTTGCTCAACCGCTGCGCCAGTTCACCCGCAAGGCCGTTGGGTGTCTGCGCCACCGCGCCAGCCGTTTTCTGCTTAACCGGAGTAGTCGCTTTCTGCGCTGCCTTCTGCGCCATAGCCGCGGAAGGCCAGATCAAGCCGACCATTAAAAGTACGATTGCGATTCGCTGCAAAACACACCCCCTGCCTTCAAATTGAGAACCTTAACATGCGTCCGCACAGCCGTCCGGAATGCCGCGCAGAATTGTTATTCGAATCGAGGGGCCGGTTGGCTCCCTCAAATCACGCCGCCGCAACGGCTCGTTCTAGTCGCTTACTTTATCACTTCGGCGGGATAGCACGCTGTGAAGCTGCAGTTCGTCGTACGGCTGGAGAAGCGGGAAGCGTATATCTAATGGTGCGCTCCCCTCAGGGGGCTAAAGCCCTCAGTGTTTTTTGGCTTCTGCGGCACGACTGAAGTCGTGCCCTTTCAAAGCAAAACGTTTCTCCGCAGACTGTGAAGTCGCGCCTTGACACAAAGCAAAGGCCGCATCCTGGTGGGATGCGGCCTTTGTAGTTTTGCGCCGAAGGCGCGGTTGCTGCATGCAATGCCTAGTCCCCGGCGACGAGCTCGCTTTCCTTTTCCTTTGCGGGCTTGGCGGGGGCGATGGCGTTTAGGCTGACGAGGCCCTCGACAGGCTTTTCGCCGAGGACGTGCTCGCGATAGAGCTTGGCCATGCGGGAGTTTTCCGCATCCTGCTTCATCTTTGCATCGCGGGCGCGGATGGCCTCTTCGCGGGCGGTCTTGGCAATGCCGAGATCGTCGAGAGTGTGGTTGCGTTCGGCGTTAACGTGATCCATCTTCAACTGGAGGTCGTGGCCAACTTCCGGCATGACCACCTTCTTGCCGCCAGCGAAGATTTCGTGACGCCCGTGCTCCTCATACCACTTGGTGAGCGTAGCGGTCATGTGCATCTTCTCGATAATGTTGCGCCATCCCACGCCGGTGTTGTAAGCGCAGAAGCTGATTTCGCCTTCCTGCGTGGCGTAGGGGATGATGCACTGCTCGGTGCGGCGGAAGTCGTAGTTGAACAGATCCTGGAACCACATGCCGGCGATGAAGAGGAAGTTCCAGCG
>JBAPYY010000041.1:0-3024 GCA_049284975.1 Occallatibacter sp. | reverse complement strand
CGGCGAATTGCTTCAAGAGGGAATCCATAGTCATTCGGAAATTCGCCAGGGCGCGGTTGCAAAGATGCTATTGGATGTGGTCAGGCAGTATGAGGCCGGGCTGATCGTTATCGGCACCAAAGGAATGGAGGGCGCCGGGCCGGTGATTGTCGGCGCCATCGCCGAGGAACTGGTCCGGCTGTCGCCGTGTCCGGTGCTGGCGGTGGCGGCGGATTGGAATGCCGGAGCCTATCGCCCCACGCCGGGCGGGCCAGTGTTGCTCGCCATGGAACGCAACGAAGCATCGGCGGCGGCCGTGACAGCCGCCTGCTCGCTGGCCAAGACCTTCGAGCGCCCATTGCTGCTTCTCCATGCGCGCACGGCCGCCGAGGTCGCGGCTTTCTTGAACCCCTGCGGCACCACTCTCGAGGAGTTTGGCGTCCAGGGCAGTGGGCAGTTCCCGGTGCGTTCCCTGGTGAAGGACGGCAATCCGGTGGACGCAATCGTCGAGGCCATCGCGCAAAATCATCCGTGCATCCTGGTGGCCGGCGTCAAACGCTTGAGCGGCACGCCGGGGCCGCATGGCACGGCTTTCGCCTTGGTTGCCCGCTCTCGTGTACCGGTCTTGTGCGTACCGCCTGAACCGGGTCCCCTAGCGCGCCCTACCGCTGATTCAGACGCATGCGCATATGCGGGGGGCCGGTAAAAGCGGCGGTCGCAAGAGACGCAACTGCTTTTTTTCACGCGAAAGAGGCTCGGCGGCGAGCAGAGTCCAACCGCCCGGCCTCAATCTTCAGAATCATGGGACTTCTTGCATTTGGAGCGATTTGCTTTTATGGAATCAGGCTCGCCGCAAACCCGCATCACCGAACGCATTCGCCCGCAAGCGGCCGAGAGGCGGGGCCGGGCTTCTGGCCCGCGCAAAACCGTAGCCCGGGCGGAGATAGAAGGAGATGGAACCATGCAGCTTGAGGCAAGATTCAGGAGCATCGAGGCGGTCCAGGCACGTCCCGTGGCAGAGCTGCTGGAGTGCCCTCCGGCCATCGGACTTCTCCTCAATCGCTCGGCTCAGTGCCTCAGTTTTGATGCCGGACAGATTGTCTTTCGTCAGGCCGGGATCTGCCGCGGGCTCTACCTCGTAATTTCAGGCCAGTTCCTGCGCAGGGCCGAGCGCATGCAGACGCACCTGACGCTCGGTCCGGCCCACGCCGGAGAGCTGGTCGAACTCGCCGCTACCCTGGGCGACGGCCGCCACACCTACACGCTTGTCGCCCAGACTCCCGGCTCTGTCCTCATGCTTTCCGGCGAGGCGCTCAACCAGGCTTTTCAGAGCTATCCGCCCTTGCGCATGAGGCTTCTGGAGGAGTTGGCCCGCGAGGTTTCCCGTGCCTATAACACTTGCTGCTTCAGCCGAGCGGTGAGGCAGCGGCGCGTAAGCTCAGCGGCATAGGGGACGTAGTTTTTATTGTTTTGGTCAATTCTCGCGGAAGGGGCTTCTCCCGGTCGTAACGAGGATGAAGGATAATCCTGCCTTGCACCCCGCCCAAGTGCGCTATACTTCAAATTGCACCGTAGCGGACCCATGGCCACTTTTCATCCCCATCACCCCCCGGAAGATTGCGTCAACTGCGAGCATCGCCATTTGCGAATGTTCTGCAATCTCACGCCCGAAGCGCTAACCGATTACGACGGGATTGGAATCATGATGAGCCACGCCCGTGGCGCCAAGCTGTTTTCCGAGGGAGACCCGGCCCGCAACGTCTTTGTTATCTGCTTTGGACAAGTAAAAATCTCGTCTACCTCCCGCGACGGCAAGACCATGATTCTGAAGATAGCCGGCCCCGGTGACGTGATGGGCCTGAGTGCTGTTCTGGCCAACGTGCCTCACGAAGTGACTGCCGAAGCCATTGAGCCCTGCCAGGTCAAAACCGTTCGCAAGCAGGAGTTTGTAGACTTCCTGGGCCGCCACGGCATCGCCAGCATGCATGCCGCGCAGTCGCTCTCCGGCGAATACCTCACGGTTTTCCACGATGCCAAACGGCTGGCACTCTCCGGCTCGGCCGCGGGACGCCTCGCCCGTCTCTTGCTCGATTGGGGCCGCGCCGCAGGCAACGGCAAGCATGAAATACGCTTCACCATGGCCCTCACTCACGAAGAAATTGCTAACATGGCCGGCACTTCGCGTGAGACAGTCACGCGGCTGCTCAACCAGTTTCGCCGTGACCAGTGGATCACCATCAAGGGCTCCAGCCTCACCATCACTCAGCCCGACCAGCTCGAGCGGCTCACCGCTTAAGCCCCCTCCTGAAAAACTCTCCCTCGAAGTTGTATTGGTTGACGCCCTGGCTCGCCGCGCACCGGTCCTGCAGCGATCCCGCTACCGGCTCTGACGTACCCTCTGCAATCCAGAATTGCTCGGCTATCCCTGAGACGTACCGAGGATATCCCTCATAAGCACGTGGCTGTTATTCAGCTCTTTATTTAGTTCTTTATTGATTCTTTATTCCCTTTACGTGAGTGTTTAGACATGGAAGTACGTATCCAATCGGTCCATTTCTATAAATTCTGTAAAAACCCATGAAAAACTGAGTGGATTTTGCGTGCACGGGCATTCGCTCGTGTGTTAGCTTTTCTTGATTCGTAATAGGGGAAGAGCGCGAAATTGAAATCATTCTTAAGGAGGATAGGCGCAATGAAACATCGTACGACTCGCAGTGTATTCACGGCCCTTCTGTTGGGGATGGCAGCACTGTTCGCGCTGCCGGCAGCCAGCTTTGGCCAGACCTTTCGCGGTGGCATCAGCGGCACGGTGACCGATCAGGCGGGCGCCGTGGTAGCGGGCGCCCAGGTAACAGCGGTGGAGACCGCAACCAACATCTCGCTGAAGACGGTCACATCCAGTGCGGGTGAATTCGCTTTCTCGAATCTGCCACTGGGAGACTACTCGGTGACTATTTCGGCAACAGGCTTTTCCACAGTCAAGGTCAACAAGGTGACCGTCTCGGCTGGTGTCAGCTATACGTTACCCGTCAAGCTCGGCGTGGC
>JBAPYY010000040.1:0-2124 GCA_049284975.1 Occallatibacter sp. | reverse complement strand
GACCCTTCCATTGCGTGATCTGGTTGGGGTGGACATCGAACTGTTCAGCCAGCTCGGCCAGAGTCTTGTCCCCCTTCAGGGCGGCCAAGGCCACCTTCGCTTTGAAAGCCGCTGTGTGATTCCGGCGTGGACGTCGTGCCATTGTTGCTCCTCGTTTCTGTCGTCTTAATGGCTGGCTGAGAAACAATCCTTCCACTTATCCCGCTGTTTGAATTTGCCGAGCCGGCTCAAACCGTGACTGAATGGCGAACTTACTCGATCGAGATGTGTAATCTTCACTTCCATAGTGACTTCCTCTTCCACAAGAAGAAAGCCACAAGAACGGCAATTCGTTACATCATGGCGGGAGCATTTTTGTCGATGGGGATTGCCAACATGCGCAGTTACTCCCCGGTAAGGATGGCGCGCAGACGCGGTGCGACGGCCGAGTCGCAAGGAATCTCCAAGGATCGGGAACGATCGATGGCAGTGCGCAGATCGCGGCATTCAGCCGGGCGTTGCGCGCCGTTGGCTAGTGTGCGTTTGAGCTTGCTCGCAGAGGATCTGGCTTGTTTGGGTAGCTTGGGAATGGCCTTGAGTAGCTGGCTCATCTCCTTGCGCACGCTGAGACGCGCTCGATGGAGGCGAATCCGCACCGTTCCCTGTTGAAGAAAGAGAACCTGCGCGACCTGCTCGGTGGTTAGCTCTTCCATATCGTGGAGCACGAGAACAATGCGCAATGTGGCAGGGATGCGCAGGATCGCCTGATGCAGCAGGTGGTGTTGCTCGGCGGCGAGGGCGTTCCTTTCCGGGTCCGCCGCTGCGTCCTCAAGCAGCCTGCCCAGTTCGTCGCCGTCCGGCATCAGTTCGGCGAGCGAGAGAAGGTGTGAGGGGGCGTGCGCAGGCTTGCGGCGCATGCGCCAGCAGCGGTTTCTGGTTACGGTGTAAAGCCAGACGGCCATCTGCTGCGGAGTCTGAATTTTGGCAAGGTGCTTGATGGAACGGGAGAGCACCTCCTGCATGGTGTCTTCGGCATCTTCAGGATGGCCACAGACCTTCATGCTGAACGAATAGACCGTGTTTTGAAGTAAACCGATGGCCTTCTCAACAGCTGCTGGAGTGTCCTGGTGGAGGAGGTCGGTGGCTCGGATCAGTTCAGGTCGCATCGTTTGAGTGAATCGGAAGCCAGACCAGTATATTCTCACGTGTGAATGGATGAAGAATCGCTTCCACTGGAGCCTGCCGATTCACCGTGCACAAGGAAGATCCGGGGGATTCCGTTTCAATGCCGCCTCAATCATCTGCACGCAAATGGGAGATACCTTACCGAGCCACTCCCGATTTCCAGCGCCTTCAGGTTTGGAGTCTGTGGCGATCCATACACGCAACAAGGCAAGTGCAAGGCTCAATTCGGACCCTGAGCGGCCTTCCTCCAGGCGGAACATCTGGCGGTAAACCTCATCTTTAAGTTGCGTGGTTCGGGTTCGGGCATGCATCACTGGCTCAGTGTTTGGAAATGCAAGCGGCATCTTTCAGGCCTACCGCACGAGGATGGACATGGCAGGGCACCAGTTCGTGAATGCCGACTGTAACAGGTTCAGTCCAACGAATACCGTCAGCCACAGCCAGTAGATGGAAAAGAAATGCGCCAGCGCAAGTGACAAAAGCACCATGACGCCTGCCATCAGGCGCACACCGCGTTCGACTGTCATAATGCATCTCCTTGATTGGTTTCAGGTTGATGATCGGGCCCGGATTGATGCCGCGAATGAACGGTGAAGTAAAGCACTGGAATGGTGGGCCACGAGAGGAAAGTCGAAGCGACCGCTCCCGCGATCAGCAAAAGTGCGAGTCCCTGAAAGATAGGGTCGGTTAGAATTACACTCGCGCCGACGACCACCGCTGCCGCAGTCAGGAGCATAGGACGGAATTGAGTTGCGCCGGCATCAATCACCGCCTCGGCGAGGGGCATTCCCTGGCTGATGCGGAGTTCAATGAAGTCGACAAGAATAATCGAGTTGCGCACGATGATGCCTGCGCCGGCGATGAAGCCGATCATCGAGGTTGCCGTGAAGACTGCGCCAGGGTGATTCGACAAGAAGCGCTGCATCGGCTGAAGCTAGTTTGCGTCCCCTCGGTTAATAC
>JBAPYY010000039.1:0-2655 GCA_049284975.1 Occallatibacter sp. | reverse complement strand
CTCATTTGTCGACTGCGCGGCTCGCACGGCATTCTTGGCGACGCGCGCCGACTCGGCGGCGTTCTTTGAGATTTCACGGATGGAGGCCTGCATCTGCTCGGAAGCCGCAGCCACGGAGGAGACATTTCTCGACACTTCGGCACTGGCCGCAGAGACGACGTTGGCCTGTACCGCGGTTTCCTCCGCGTTGCCCGCCATCTGCTGACTTGTTGCTGTCAGCTCTTCGGAGGAGGAAGCCAGTGTATGTGCGTTTTCAGCCATGACCTTGATTGGATCGACGATTGTTTCCAGTGTCTTGTTGATCCCTTCAACGATTCTTCTGAAATCGCCGCGGTGCTTTTGGGCATCGACGCGAGTGCCTAGCCTACCGTCTTTTGCTGCCTTGACAAGCAGTTCAGTGTCGACTATCAACGACCTCAAGTTTCCCCGAACCTGTTCAATGGTGTCGTTGATGGACGCCTTCTTGCCGGGGAATCTCTCGAGCGGAGCATCGAAGTTACCGTCGCCGAATTCCGAGACGCAGGCCATTGCTTTCCGATTCACGACGATATGGCCCGCAACCATGTCGTTCACCCCTTGGGCCATAGTTTTCAAGGCACCGCGAAACTTCGCCGGCTCCATCTTGACGTCGATTTCCCCCTTGTCGTGTTCATCGGCCATGTACGCCATGTCCGTCGTGAAGTCACTGAATTGAGACTTGATGAACTGCTTGATCCTGTCGATGCGATCCGATTTGTCGCCGGAGATGTCGAGATCGTCCAGTCCGACCCCCATCGACCGCAGCATGTCTTCGAGCGTGATCATGATGAAAGCATCGCCGATGGCTTGCAGATCGAGATTGAAGACTTTCGTAACCGCCGCTTCGACGCGGCGAGCGCGATCCTCGTCCTGAATTTCGAGACGAAGATATTTGGCGAGAAGCACGTAGTACTCCGCATAGGCTCCGACATACCACTTGAAAGGCAGATTGATGCGATCGTGTACGGCTCCTACACGGAGCCGCTTTTCGAAATAGCTGGCGTCCCAGTTGACTGAAGCGCCGGCAAAGACCTCGGCAAAGTATCCTGCCTGCGATGCTTCGAGTTGACTGCGCAGGGTCGCAAGGGACACTTCATTCACGCGGGCATAGTTCTCAAAAAAAGCACGGGTGGGACCGAAGTCGAATTGCCAGTCGTAAAACTCTTTGGCTATCTGCGATGCCACCGAACTGGCCCAGGGCGCGAGGCCTTCGAGCAATTCGCGTTCTTCTTCGCCCAGGCGGACGAACTGTCGCCGCTGTGCGATGCTGCGATTGTCTATGCCAAATCGTCCGGCAAGGTTTTCGCCACCGTTGTCATTCCAATCCGCCACCACCGTGGATTCCCCGAGATGGTTGGCGCGCTCTCGGAGCGGGATTTCGCTTTGGCTATTTGCGGTCCTGTTGTTTGCTGATTGTTTTTCCACGGACTGTGCTCCTTTGCAGGCCATTAAACAACAAATGAGGGCGACAACTCGGACTCAGAAAGTGAAGCGTGAAGGACGACTAGTCTTGCATGACAGTCTGCTGAGTCGAGCTCTCAAAGAAATTACGCTAATTCGAGCATGTGCGATCATCTCGCGGCGGTTTCCTCGTCCCTTGAGATGCCGGCCGTCTTTGATAGGTGCGCTGTTCAAGACTTCAGAAGACGTTAAGATGAATCTCGTGCCTGGGAAGAGCATGGGGGCAACCCGTAATTATAAGCTCAATCCTTGGTGCTGAGTGTGTGGTTTTGACCACTCTTCCGAATAGGTTACAGGGTCGGCCTATAGGAGATTCCGCTGGAGACTAAATACGGAAACTCACGATGGCTACCCATCGAATGGCTCAGTCCGTAAAATCTGCAACTGGTAGGTTGCTACACAATTTAACTGCTGAATGCTGCCGAGAACGCTCCTGAGAACCGAGGACTTCCGCGCATCGTCCACAACCGGAAGGCGATCTGATGAACAGCGCGTGAATATACTCCGTAGCCTGGCCGAGCGTGGAACCCGCTCGCCGGGGCGTGTGGTAGCTTTATTCTGTGTCCTCCACCAAAACTTTAGACGCGGGCCAAACTGAGCCTGCGCTGCCGGGCTCAAAGCGAAGATTTACGGCTTGGCATGCCTCCACGGCCGTGCTGCTGGCCCTGGGTTATTCCGGCTATTATTTCTGCCGCTCCGATCTTTCCGTGGTATTGCCGGATCTGATTCACGACATGGCGCGCCACGGCACGTCGGCTAACAGTGCGCAGATTCGCCTCGGTTTAATTGCCTCGGTGGGCACCGTGGCGTATGCGTTGGGCAAGTTCGTCTCCGGCGCGCTGGCCGATCTTGGTACGGGCCGACGCAACTTCCTTGGCGGAATGGCCGGCTCTATCGTTTTCACCATCATCTTTGCCATGAGCGGCGGATTTCCGATCTTCACGATGGCATGGATCGGGAACCGGCTCTTCCAGTCGCAAGGATGGGCAGGCCTGGTGAAGGTTTCGTCGCGCTGGTTTTCCTATTCCACCTACGGCTCCGTGATGGCTGTGGTGAGCTTGAGTTTTCTGTTTGGAGACGCGATCTGCCGATGGATGATGAGCCAGCTAATGGCTCACGGCGTGGGCTGGCGCGGCGTGTTCTTCTTCGCTGCGAGTGCGCTCACGGTCTTGATGC
>JBAPYY010000038.1:0-1970 GCA_049284975.1 Occallatibacter sp. | reverse complement strand
TGGTCATATGCGAAAAGCAACTTACGGCGCAGATCATCTCCAAGGGGTTTCCCCATGTCTGTGTTCGCCGCAGAGTCTCGCCAAGAACAGTCTACACTAATTACTAAAATGCTCTAGGCATCGACCTGGTGATAAAGGCGATATATTTCGTCGTGGATTGACGCAAACGGTTTGAGAGTAACAATTCCCGATTCGGTTTTGGCCTGCCATGTGCTCGATCCGGTGGATATTCTTTCAGCTCTCAGTAATGCAGGTCGTTGCAGATTCGTTGGGATTTCTCCAACGGCAAACAAAGCTAGTGGGCCGTTGATAGGCGCGACAAGATCGGGATGCTGCGGATCAACGGCCTCAAGAGTTGTCGCGGCATCAAACTCGAGTTCTATTCGGTCTCCGTTCTTCCATGTCCCGTCCAGGCGGGCGAAGCGGCCGGGGATGAGATCGGCAGAGACGCGGTTGCCGTTCACCGCTACCGTGGTTCCGGGGCCGGCCCAGCCGGGAATCCGAAGATAAATGGAGAACGCGTCAGGCTTATTTGTTGAAACTTCGATCTGCGTTGAAAGACTATTTGGATAGTTGGTGCGCTGGGTGAGTGTGATGCGCGCGCCTCCGTGACTCCATGTGGCTCGTGACGGCGTGTACAGGTTGACGTAGATACCTTCACGATCGTGAAAGTACGAACTAATTCCGTAGTCAGCCGTAACCTGAGGAAAGGTTCCAGAGCAGCACGGCCACTTGTCCTTGTAGTATCCCTTTTTCGCAAATCTGTTGTTGTAGTCAGAGTAATAAAAGCTGGTCCCATCTTCTTTAAGCGGCTTTGCGCCCAGGATGGTGTTGTACAAAATGCGCTCCATGCTATCGCCGTAGCGGCTGTCGCGAGTGACGCGCAACAGATACCGCGTAATCTTGAAGTGACCGTAGGAGCCACAGGGAGTTTCAAAGCTGAAGTGAGAATATTTCAGGCTTTCGCCCATCTCTCCGCTGCCCGGTTTGCGGAACAATTCATCGGGCCCCCAGCCGCCGGTGGCAAAACTCTGCGTGGCGCGCAGGAACTCGAAACCATTTTGAGCAGCGTGGAGATGCTTTTCGCTTCCCAGAACAAGATAAGCTTGCATGGCGCTGCTGAAGGCGTTGACATGGCTGTAGGCATGCTCGCCGGGCAATACGTTAATGCCTTTTGAGAGCGGGTCGAAATATAGATCATCTTCAAGGAAGCGAATGGCCAGGTCGCGATAGCGGCTGCCTGCGCCGCGCTGATAAGCCAGAAAAAGATTTTCGGGTAAGGTGTAGGTTTCGTCCCAGCAGTATGCCTCGTCTTTCTGTGGGAGAGCATACTGTTCCGAACGCGAAAGCGCCTTGCGCGGCAGATGCGGCAACACAGCGTCAGTCGCCGCGTTCAGCACATCCAGAGCCGCTTCATCGCCGGCAAACTGATGGGCATCAATCAGCCCGCAGCAGGTTTTGTCGAATGTATAAGCAGGGAGATGATAATCGTCGTAGAACTTGCTGGTGATGGTCGGGGCCAACGCGCGCACCAGACGCTGCACCTTGGCCTGGGTCGGCTTCGAGCCCGTTGCCGCGTAGGCCCGCGCCAATCCCGAGAGATATTGTCCAAAGCTATGGCCGGGAATAAAGCCGTGAAAACTTCCGTGCGGATCGAAATCCTGCGAGTTATCGTACCACCCGCCCATGTCCTCACCGGGCGCAGGCTGTCCGGCCCTCTCGCGGAAAGGCTTCAGCAACATATCTTCATCGAGCGAAAGAAATAAAGCGTGATTTGCGTCGAACTGCTGGCGCATCGGCCCTTCCAGCAGCTCAACATCGCCATAGTCAAACTGGCTGAGCGCCGCGGAGACACTGCCGGGGTCAGGCATGACGCCGGCTTGCGCCATCTGCGCTCTTGTGAACGAAACGGCGGCCACAGCGGAACCGGCTTTCAGAAATGTTCTGCGGGTGTGGGGCATGATGAATGT
>JBAPYY010000037.1:0-3709 GCA_049284975.1 Occallatibacter sp. | reverse complement strand
GTGACAATGTCGCCGCCAGCAAAGACGCCGGGCTTGCTGGTGCGCATGGTCTCTGTGTCCGCAACAATGTAGTTGCGCTTGTTGGTTGCCAGATCAGGCGTGGTGCTCTGGATGAGCGGATTTGCCGTGGTGCCGACGCCGATAATGGCTACGTCTGCAGGCAAGGTAAATCCTGACCCCGGTATCTCGACTGGGCGGCGACGGCCGCTTTCATCCGGCTCGCTCAGCTCCATGCGAATGCAGCGAGCGCCGGTGAGCCAGCCTTTTTCATCGCCGAGAAACGCGACCGGTGCGGTCAACATGCAGAATTCGACGCCCTCTTCGCGCGCGTGCTTTACCTCTTCGGCGCGGGCGGGCATCTCGGCATCGGAGCGTCGATAAACGAGCGTGGCCGTCCGCGCGCCTAGACGCCGTGCAGTGCGTACCGCGTCCATGGCCGTGTTGCCTCCGCCCACCACAATCACGTTGCGGTCGCGGCAATCATAGACAGGCTCGTCGTACTCCTCTGACTTGTAGGCACGCATCAGGTTGATGCGCGTGAGAAATTCGTTGGCCGAGTAGACTCCGTTCAGGTGCTCGCCCGGCACGCCGAGAAAGACCGGCAATCCCGCGCCTGTCGCCACAAAAACCGCGTTGTAGTGTTCCTCGTGCATCAGCTCGTCGATGGTGACGCTCTTGCCGACCACCACATTTGTTTCAAATTCGACGCCCATGCGGCGCAGGTTGTCCACCTCGCCCTTCACGATGGACTTGGGCAGGCGAAACTCCGGAATGCCATAGATGAGTACGCCGCCAAGTTCGTGCAGAGCCTCGAAGACGCGAACGCGATGACCCTTTTGGATGAGGTCGCCGGCGGCTGAAAGCCCGGCTGGCCCGCTGCCGACAATGGCCACGCTCTTGCCAGTTGGGGGAGCATTCGGAGGCAGTCCAAGTTCGCCGCTGATGCGCTCGTAGTCGGCCACAAACCGTTCGAGGTTGCCGATGGCCACGGGCGAGCCTTTTTTGCCGAGAATGCATCCGCCCTCGCACTGATTTTCCTGCGGACAGACGCGACCAGTGATGGCGGGCAGCGAGTTGTCTTCGCGCAGCTTGGCCGCTGCGCCAAGAAAATCGTTGGTGCGAATCAGGGCGATCACTTCCTTGATCTTGACGCCCACCGGACAATCGATAATGCAGCCTGGCTTGGCACATTCAATGCAACGCGACGACTCGATCAGAGCGTCCTCGGTCGGCAGGCCCAGATTCACCTCTTCAAAATTACGGCTGCGCACTTCGGGGTCCAGCTCCAGCATGTGCCGGCGCAGGATCTTCATGCGTTCCTTCACCGGTAGAATGTTCATGGCGGAGCGCGGGAGAGTTCTTACTTCAGGCATAATTCAGTCTCCTGTGCAGCCAGCCCTTTGCGAAGCTCGGCCACTTCCGCTTCCATATTCTGCTGGAATTGCTTGAGCGATGCGCTCTCTTTTTCGCGATACATGGCATTCCGCTGCATGAGCACTTCGAAGTTGACCATGGAGGCGTCGAACTCCGGTCCGTCAACGCAAGCGAATTTGCTCTTGTCGCCTAGCAGCACGCGGCAGCCGCCGCACATTCCTGTTCCGTCCACCATGATCGAGTTGAGGCTGACCATGGTCTTAATCCCCAGTGGCGCGGTGATGCGGGCAACGGCCCTCATCATGGGCACGGGGCCGACGGCGAGAATGAAATCAATTTTGCGTCCGGAGGCAATCAACTCGTCGAGCTTTTTTGTGACCAGGCCCTGTTCGCCGTAGCTGCCATCGTCGGTCATCATATAGGTTTCGCTGCTGGCCGAGCGTACTTCATCTTCGAAGACGACCATCTCAGTTGAGCGCGCGCCTTCAATGAAGATCACATGGTTGCCGGCCTGCTTGAGTGCAATTGCAGTAGGAAGCGCCATGGCTGTGCCAACGCTGCCGGCGAGAATCACTACGGTGCCGAATTTTTCAATCTCCGAGGGATGGCCGAGTGGTCCGACGATATCCAGAATGGAGTCGCCCACTTCCAGGCAATTCAGAAGGGAAGTGGTTTTGCCGATGGCCTGCACCACAATAGTGACTGTGCCGGCTTTCGCGTCAGAGCTCTTGATGGTAAGCGGAATGCGTTCGCCCTTGTTATGAAGGCGGAGAATAATGAACTGTCCCGGCTTATGCTTGCGCGCAATGCGCGGCGCCTCAATCACAAACTGCTTGATGTTTAGGCCGACCGGGTCGGCCTCCAAAATCTTGTACATATAAAACGTCTCCGATTTTGCCAAGGCGATCAGCAATTCGATTCCGCGCGAGGTCGGAAAAACCAGACGCATCAACGAATTGCGCACCAAGCCACAGGCGGATCAATCGCCGTCTAAAAAGGATCGTTCAGTGAGAGCGAGAGGGGATGTGACGCGAGTCACCGGGGGAGAACTCGGCCATTTTCCTTAGGATACGCCTGCAATCAACGTGGCGCGAAGTTGCCAACAGATGCAGCAACTTAGCCCTCGCGAAGAGGATTGCGCGTTCACGAGCTGGGCTGCGGTTCAACCTTCCAATTCCAATTCCTGCTCGACTTCCGCTTCCATGGCGGGGAGGATGGCGCGCATTCGCTCGAACTCCAAGTTGCCGTGGAGAGGTTTCAGGCGCGGATCGGCCAAAGACTGGAAAAACCAGGGACAGCGCGCCTCATCCGCAGCGCGCAACTCGGTCAGGGCGGCTTCGTGGTCTCCGAGGGCGACATAAGCCGCAGGAGTGAACCCTCGAGCGATGAAGCGTTCGCGGCCCAGCCATTGCAGCCGTTCAAGCACGACGCGCGCCTCATCCGCCCGGCCTGAGCAGGCCAGAGCGTAGGCATGTACGGCGGTGGCCAGATCGAAGTGGGGCAGGCGCTGCTCCAGGTTGCGAGCAATCTCGTTGGCTTGCTCCGCCTCTCCGTTGAAGGCAAGAATCGCGGCCCCGTAGAGGCTGGTTCCATCAGCATTGGGAAACAGAGAGAGGCACTTGTGAATTTGTTCGAGGCTTTCGGACGCTTGCCCATCCAGATGAAGCGCCCAGGCGAGACGGCTCTGCAACCATGGCGAAAACGGATCGATGCGAATGGCCGCACGCAGCATTTCGGCGGCATCGCTCAAGTGATTGCGGCTGAGCGCCAGGAGAATGCGCGCGCGCGTGGTCCATGGATCGTGGGGCAAATGGGCGCTGAAGGAATAGGCCAGCAATGCAGCGGGCAGGTTGCGGTCGAAGTGAAAGTTGACCCAGCCCAGCGCGGGCAGCAGCGTCTGGGCGCGCTGCGGAAGGTCGGGAATCGAGTCCGCCATGCGATGCACAATTTCCGCCGATGCGTTCGGAGACATGAAGCCGTAAAGGGTCTGGGCAACGCACAGGTTCGCAAGATCGACCTTGGCGAAGATCAGCATGGGATCCAGCTCGATGGCCTGCAAGAGGCGTTGCAGGCCGTCTTGCATGCGATGGCGATGCAGCGTTTGCCACTCATAATGCCCGCGCAGAAAGAGGTCGTAGGCCTCTTTTTGACGAGGAGTGTGTTCGTCATCCATTTCAGCAGCGGCGGAGATTTCCAGGCTGCCATTGTTCCATTCCAGGGACGAAGCCGCTTCAGCGGAAATTTTGTCGTTCCACGTGGGAAGCCCGGCGAGGTCATCCGCAACGCCAATGCCCAGGCGAAACGCGAGCCGATTTATCAGATCCGACTCCAGCGC
>JBAPYY010000036.1:0-3897 GCA_049284975.1 Occallatibacter sp. | reverse complement strand
GCATCCGCCCACGCTTAGATTCAAGATTCTGGCGGGACACGGTTGCTCACTCGCGGGCAGCGTTTGGATAGCGCCGAAGCCTCTGCACCCAAGACGCGGGCTTTGCCGAAGTTCCTCCGCTCTCATCGGCACCGCGGGAGTCGTCGATTCCTCCGGCGTCTTCAAGTTCTTCTCCATCGTTTTTGACCCAATCAGGAAGATGTTCGGTTGGAATTTCTCCATCGGCTGCGCATGTCCGTACTCGCATTTGGCTTCACATTGATCCGGTCTGGATGGAGCGGGCGCTCCGCAGGTTCGGTATCGGCTATTGCACTATCGGCATTGCAACGAATCATTTTCTCTATTGGCTTGAATTGACGACGTCAAAACGGATTCCACCATCATGGCAATTGCCGGAAACGTCAGCCATCGGGTGCTGGAGCGGCACTCTTTTGTCATCACGGAAACCAGGTGTAATGCCTTTCAATCCTTCTCCAAAGGCACCAATATGAGGGGCTATATCACAAACCGTGACACAAATTATCAGGGATTGAACGTTCGCCGTGTCTAGACTATTGATAAATATGGCAGGCACGACTGGATTCGAACCAGCGACCTCTTCGGTGTCAAGGGATATAGTTTGTTTTTTTCAATAGCTTAAGAGGATTCAGTAGGGTTTGCAGGGTCCGCTAAGCGCCTGATAATACGTAGGGTCCGGGATCGGGTTTGTGCCTCGCCGGCAACGGCGAGACAACGGAGAAATTATGACTTCGTTAATACAACTCTAACTATTAACCAAACTGTGATTTCTGAATAGCCGGTCAATCAAGAGTTGCGCGACAAACATGGGCCTTAATGCATTATGTTCTTGAAGTTGAGCGCATCTTGTGCCCAGCAACAGCCCGCCAATGCCGATCCCACACGGCTTTAATGGTTGTCTGAAGCCGCGGTCTCTTGCTTGATAAAGCCACTACTTGGCGGCGTGCCGTCAATGAAAAGCAAATACTCGGCAGGAGCTTCGAGGCGGGATGCCTTCACGGTTCGGAGCGGGTCGTTACCTGCGACCGTGATTACCATATGCGAGGCGTCGAGTGGGTTCTTCGAAGCGTATACCAGCGCTTCCCGTTCGGAGGCGTGAACTTCTCCGTCGACCTTGAAGGACGCGCCCTGATAGGAAAATCCGAGCTTACCAGCCCAGGCGGCCAGGGCCGAATTGGTCTCTGGGCGGCCGACGAAGACCACATCGCGATGACGCAGAAGATCGTCAGACACCTCAAAATCCTTGTAGATTGACACCTGGCTCTCGAACCAGTCAAGGAATCGGCTCTGCATCTGCTCGGCGGCGTAGCGATTCGCGCCGGCTTCGCGCACTGTGCCATAAACGATGATGGCCGAGGGGAGATGGCGCGTGATATCGCTGATAAGGTACGCCGGACCATCCGCAGGCTCCGTGAAATCGAAGCGCACGCCGGCCTTGTCGAGAAACGACTGGGCGGTCACGGTCTGGGTGGCGTGGGCAGCGAAGTAATCGATCATCAGCTTCAGGAATGCGTCGTCGCCCATCTTGCGCCGCAGGGAATCGAGAAAGAGGACGCCCTTGGCCCGTTCCAGGAAGAAGTGGGTCATGGTGTTCTCCGGACCGAGTTTCAATCCACGATATGCGGCGCGCCAGCCATCCATCTTCTTGCCGATGTCATCCGATTCCAGAGCCGAATGGTAGGCGGCAGTGCCGGCAACAAACCAGGTGTCGGCATCGGAAGCGGGAAGCAGCCACCCCTTCCACAGACGGTCCTTCAGCGGTGCGGCTTTGGCGGGAGGTGGCGCATCTGCCTTCGCCTCGTTGGCCAGGCGGGCCTTTTCATTTTCCTGAACGGCCCTCCGCAAACTCTCCGATTCTTCTGCGCGGAACAGCACATAGTCTGAGGGATACAGGCCGTTGTTCCCGGCATAACCGGAACCGGCGGGGAGCCATTCACGCTGGTTGGGCTTCCCGAACTCCGCCCACACCATCATGCGGTTGGCCATGTCCGAAGTGACGACCTTCGCGTCCATGGTGAAGGAGGACACCAGCGGTGCGGTGCGAAAGGCGAGAAATCCGAACTGCTCGTCGATCTGGCCCTTTTGCTTCCGGTAAAGATTTTGCCAAGCGAGATCGCGAATTCCGGGAACGTAGGGAATGTAGTCGGGGTCGCCTTGCGGATCGGGGTAGTTTTCGAGGCGTACGTCGAGGTCCTTGGCATTGTTGTCCCCCCAGTAGAAGCCGGTGGTTCCACCGAACCACTCGTTTTTCGTACTGCGCCACAGCCTGGTTTTATTCGTGCCCAACTCGTACATGGCAATCTCGTCGTTCTTGGCGTCGCCGATCAGCCATTCGTTGGTATAGAGGCCGTTGTTGCGGGTTCCAAGCCATTTCACTACTTCATCGATGTTTCCGCCGTACTGGATGGCCATGCGAGCGCGGAAGGCGACCGGGGTGCCCTGCAAATTGAAGGGCGTCTGGCGGATGGTGGTTTCAGTCAGCACCATGCCGGCGTCATTTTGATACCAGTCAGTGCCGCTCTCGATTCCGCCAGGATAGCTCTGGATGAGGACGCGATGGCCGGCGGAGGGCTTGATATCGAGCATGACATTGGTCTGCTCGGCGAGCGTGAGCGGCCACCATGTGACGTGGCCGATGACCATCTTGCCATCGCGCGTGGCGGGGCCGGTGGCGGCGAAAGCGCTGCAATGATCCAAAACGGAATCACGTTTGCCACCCGCGTAGGCGGGCTTGTCAAAGCCATGTCCTTCGAGACCGGTGGCAGTGGTGGAAACCGCCTCAGACAGTTCGCCCATCTCCACGGTCACATTCGCCACCACGATATCCATGAGGTCGATGCGGCGATCAAGCCATTTAGCTCCGGCGTCGGAGGCGCCATCGGCGATGCCGCGAATTTCCTCCATGATTTCGCGATCGAATCCGCGAAGAAAGAGGGCGTTGGCGGTGGTCCGATACTGGTTCCACTGTTCCTTGGAGCCCAGATCGGCGGCGCAGCGGTCAAGGTATTCGGGAATCTCTCGCGCCATCAGATGGCCGTGCTGGTAGCCGCGTTCGTATGGAGCTCCCTCTATGTGGAGGTAGATCCAACCGGCAGAAGGATAGCGATAGGCGGGGCCGAAAGTCTGGACGGCTTCTCGCACTGGCCACTCCTCATCTGAGGAAACTTCGTCGAGTCGCAGGTCGGCGAACCACGCTTTCCCACTTGTAGGGCCGTCGCTGCCTACGGTGAGCATGATCGCGTTTTGCGCACGGCTGGCGACGAATTTAAGCGAGAGCCGGGTCCATGGCTGAGTACCGCCCACGGAGACCGAGTGGACATCCCACGGCATGGAAGCCAGCGTAAGCGCGGCGCCGACGGCGATCGGAGAACGACCAATATCCTTGACCGAAAGGTCTTCGGTACAAACCCAGCCGCTGAGCTCATATTGTTTTCCGATGGTCAGCGCGATGGGCGCGAAACGAACTACGGGTCCACCGCCCGAATTCTCCGACTCGAGGCGCAAAGATTTGTTGCCGCCGTGTAACCTCTTCGAATCCAGTGTTGCAATGCCGCGGACGACGGTCCAGTCATGGTTGGGTCCCTCGAACGAGGTTACGAACTGAGGTGTTGCGGCATGAGCGGCGAGCGCGACGAACAGGCAGCACAGCAGACGGAACATTCGGAACTCCTTTGGGGCCGGGTACACGCCAAGAGTTGATGCTATAGAGATGGCTTTTGGGGATTCCGGGGGGCAAGCGTCGGGGACCCCACGCCGGACGAAAATTAGTCAGAACGGGAATCTCTTTCTTGTGATCCGACTCGCCTGAATTGTACCGCTCCTGAAGCCAATTGCAAGACAAGTATTCATTTGCAGTCGAATACACGAGCGGTTCCATGC
>JBAPYY010000035.1:0-19692 GCA_049284975.1 Occallatibacter sp. | reverse complement strand
TTGCCCCGGAGCGCGTTTATGATGGCGGCTTCAGGGAAAGGACGAATTACATTCACGTGGATGGAGCCGACACTCGCGTTGCGCGTCTCGCGCAGATAATCGACAGCGGCCTCGATGTTTTCAGCGGCCGAACCGAGAGAGACGAAGACGGTTTCTGCGTCGTCGGTCTTGTACTCGCTGAGGAGCCCGTAGTTGCGGCCGGTGAGCTCGGCAAACTTCGCGTAGGCGGCCTCAAGGAAAGCAAGAATCGGTTCCGCGAAATTGTTGCGCCGCGCCACAACGCCCTGCATGTAATGTTCTTGATTCTGCACAGGACCGAGAAGTATGGGGTTGGCCAGGTCCACCATCTTTGGGACGCGGCGGCGCGTTGGGCCAAAGAGTGTACGCTGGGCCGGAGTGGGACAGTCGATAATGTCGTCGGGCGCGCCGAGGTATTCGCGGATCAACTCCGATTCATGCTTGTAGAAAGTGCGCTCCAGATGTGTGGTGAGGAAACCATCCATGATGTTCATGCCGGGGGTGAGCGAAAGCTCGGTGACGCGGCGCAAGATGAGGGCCTGGTCGGCGGCCTGCTGCGCGTCTTTGCCGAAGAGCATGATCCAGCCGGTGTCGAGCGCGCCATAGATGTCGTCGTGGCCGCAATGGACGTTGAGCGCCTGCTTGGTGAGTGCGCGTGCGCCCACTTCAAGCACCATGGTGCTGGCCTTGCCGGGCGCGTGGTAATACTGTTCGACGCCGTAAACAACGCCTTGGCCGGAGGTGAAGTTGACCACACGCTTGCCACAGACCGAGTGGGCGATGGCTCCGCCCTGGGCCGCGTGCTCGCCCTCGGTCTCAATGGCGATGGTGTTCTGGCCGAAGACGTTCAAGTGGCCTTCAGCGTAAGCCTGTTGGAATAGCTCGCCACCCTCTGTGGAGGGCGTAATCGGATAGAAGACGCCGGCGTCGGCGATGCGCGTCTCGGTGTGGTACGAGACAAGCTGGTTTCCATTAGCAGTAACCCGAATACCGGGAAAACGAGCAGCAGTCATGAATCCCTCTCTGTAGGTACGGTTATCCCCATGTTAACTTTTTTGGAGCACGGTGGGACGCCTGCTCGAAGGACGGGCTGTGGCTAATGATCTCCAATAGGCTGCGCGGCGATAAAGCAATCCGCCGGGGAAGGCAGCCTATATTCATTATCCACCGAAAACCGTAACAGCGGAGACAGCGTCCCATGTGGCGAGATGCAGGTTCTCTTCTCCATCCGGGCTGTTCCGGCTACCTCCATGGGCAAATCAAATAAAGGGTGTGCTGTCCGGTGCGCAATCTGTTCTTCCAAAGCTGTCTATTTATTTGATGCACAGATTTTATCTTCGACTCCGAGGGTAGGGTGCTGGTGGAATCGCATGAACTTCCGCTCAGGGCGAAGGACTTATGAATTCTGTATGGCTTCTTTCTCAAGGTTGAATCCCCGAGGTCCTGGCCCGCACTTTTCAAGATTTCCCATTATTCACACGTGTGCACTAAACGAGCTGTCAGGCTTTACTATGGGAATGAGGTTTTTTCAGCGATGAATGTCAGTTTGAAGTTACGCTTTGTCCATTTTGCGTCTCTGGTGGTTGTTGCCGGTGCCACAATTTTCGCGGGCCGGGCCATGGCGCAAAGCACCGCCGATGCCGCGAAGATTATCGCCAGTTTGCCGGCTGATACACACGCCGTGATTGACCGGCTCTCAAGCCTGCGCGAATTGCCCGATGTGGCGTGGAAGATGCACTCCGGCGATCTGGCGCATGGCGAGGCTTTGAATCTGGACGAGAGCGATTGGAAGCCGATTGCCATGAACTCGCTCGCGCCGAAGGATGCAGTCTGGTTTCGCCAGACATATCAGGTTCCAGCCACGTTGAACGGCTATGACCTGACGGGAGCGCGTATCTGGTTCCAATTTCATGCGACCGCTAACGGACCCATGCCGCAGATTCTCTACTTCAACGGCCGCCGCGTGGCACTGGGTGACGATCTGGAGCCGGTGGTGCTGATTGACCAGGCGAAGCCCGGCGATACTGTGACAGTTGCGATCAAGCTGCTGCATACCGTGGACGACAAGACTTTCAAGGGCGCGACGCTGAAGATCGATTTCCCTGAGAGCCGGCCCAATCCCGAAGACCTGCGCGAAGAGTTTCTTTCTGCTGCTTTGCTGGTTCCCGCGCTGGCGCCGGGCGACAAGGACAAGATGGACACGCTGATCGCGGCCATCAACACCGTTAATGTCGCGGCGCTCGACCATGCCAAATCGGGCAGTTCGATCACGAAATCGGAATCGCAATTCGAATTCGACACATCGCTCAAGAGCGCACAAACCCAGCTCGAAGCCCTGAAGCCGCTCTTGCAACAGGCTACTTTACACCTCACCGGCAACTCGCACATTGACGCCGCGTGGCTGTGGCCGTGGACCGAGACCGTGGACGTGGTGAAGCGCACTTACGGCACCGCGCTGCAACTGATGTACGAATATCCCGATTACACATTTACGCAATCGGCCGCGGCTTACAACGATTGGCTGGCGCAGAAGTACCCGGATATAAACGCCGGAATTACCCAGCGCATTAAAGAAGGCCGATGGGAGATTGTGGGCGGCATGTGGGTTGAGCCGGACCTGAATATGCCCGACGGCGAGTCGCTGGTGCGGCAGATTCTGGTGGGCAAACGCTGGTACAAACAGGCTTACGGCGTGGACGTGAGAATCGGCTGGAATCCGGATAGCTTTGGATATACGTGGCAGTTGCCGCAGATCTACAAGAAGAGCGGCATTGATTATTTTGTGACGCAGAAGATGACCTGGAACGACACCAACCAATTGCCATTCAAGCTGTTCTGGTGGGAGTCGCCGGATGGGTCGAAGGTGCTGACATATTTTCCGCATGACTACGCGAATGACAATCTGAACCTGGTGCGGCTCTCGCACGACTATTCCATCGCGCGGCAGCGGGCAACGGGACTGCCGGAGATGATGGACCTCTATGGCATCGGCGATCACGGCGGCGGACCGACGCGGGCGATTCTCGACGAGGGCTTTCATTGGGCTGCGCCGGGACACGTAACGCCGAAGATCGAATTTGGCACGGCGCAGACCTACTTCTCGTCAATCGAAAAACAGGTTGCGCTGGAAAGCAAGGTGTGGAATTACCAGTCGATTGCTGAGGGCTACACTGCGCCGCCGGCGGTCGAGGGCAAAGTTTCTATTCCGACGTGGAAAAGCGAACTTTATTTTGAGTACCACCGCGGCGTGATGACCACGCAGGCCAATCACAAGCGCAATATGCGCGAGAGCGAAGAAGAGATGCTCAACGCTGAGAAATGGGCGTCTCTGGCGTGGCTGGATGGGCGCGAGTATCCGGGAAAAGAATTGACTGAAGATTGGAAGAAGGTGCTCTTCAACCAATTCCATGATTTAGCGGCAGGGTCGGGCATCGGACAGATTTACAGAGATGCGCAGAAGGATTATGACGTGGTGCGGTGGTCTACCAATGAGATTGATGCTGGGGCGCTCAGCGCAGTGGCCGAGCAAATTGATCTGTCTGCCGGAAAAAAGGATGCAGATGGGGAGTCAATTGTTGTCTTCAATCCGTTGGGGTGGAAACGATCTGGAACAGTCATAGCACATATTCCAGGCTATCCGCACGGCTTTACGCTGGACGATCCGAGCACCGGGTGGCATGCCATCAGCTTCCGCCTTTCTCATATTGGGGAGTTCAACCATAGGGTTGGGAGGTACGACGATGAAACTTACGCGATTCCCGTTTCTAGCGTTCCGGCCCTTGGATACAAGGCGCTCCGCATCACGCCAGGATGCAACGAAGCTGCGTGCCACATGTTCGACGATACGATAACTATTAATGATGACGACCTGAAGCCCGGTAACCATTCGCTGTGGCTGGATAACAGCAGTCTGCACATTAAGGTTGACGATGCAAACGGCTGTATCACGAGTGTCGTGGACAAGAAATCCGGGATTGAGTCGATTGCTTCTGGAGCATGCGGTAATCAGTTCCAGTTCTTCAAAGATACCCCCAAGGATTATGATGCTTGGAATATCGATCCGGGCACACTTGACCAGGCACCTGCTCTGATTGAAAAGGCGGATTCAGTTGGTTATTTCCGGGGGCCCGACTATATCCAGACGATTCGCATAACTCGCCATTATCAAAACTCGAAGTTTGTTCAGACCATCAGCCTCAAAGGCGACATAGTTGACATCGACAATGACATCGATTGGCATGAGTCGCATGTGTTGCTGAAGGCGGCGTTTCCGCTGGCGGCTACAGGACCGTTTGCTACTTATGAGATTCCCTACGGCACCATCGAGCGTCCCACCACGCGCAACAACAGTTGGGAGAAGGCGCAGTTTGAGGTTGAGGCGATTCGCTGGGCCGATCTGGGCGACGGAAAGCATGGCCTGAGCGTGCTGAACCAGACCAAGTACGGCTATGACGCGGTGGGCAATACGCTACGGCTGACGCTGCTGCGCTCGCCCAAGTGGCCCGATCCTGATGCCGACATGGGCCACCATCACTTCCACTACGCCCTCTATCCGCACGCGGGAACGTGGAAGGATGCGCTCACGGTGCGCCACGGCTACGAGTACAACTATCCGCTGACGGCTGTTGTGACCACGGCTCATGCGGGCTCGCTGCCGGCCTCGCACTCTTTTGCATCGGTTGCGCCGGAGAATGTGGTGCTGACCGCGGTGAAGAAGGCGGAAGACGCCAAGGGGCTGATTTTCCGCGTGTATGAGTGGGCGGGGAAAGAGACAACCGCCGAGTTCCAAGTGCCGCAGGGAGCGACGGGAGCAACCGTAACTAACCTGATGGAGACGCCGGAGGGCGCGCCGCTGGCCGTGGTTGGCGATGTGGTGAAAGCGCCGATTCACCCTTACGAGATTTTGACGATCCGCGTGGATTATCCCAACGGCGGGCCGAATGAGTAAGGAATCTGAAAGATTGAATTTTGTGGACTCCCACCCTTGCCGCAAAAGCAAAAACGCGGCAAGGATGGGGCACCCGAAGTGAGGGTGGTTCAATCGAATAAGAAGGGCTCCGGCGACGGGGCCTTTCTTTTTTGTTACTCTAACGGCAAGGAGCGCGCACCATGCACATGCATATTACTTCCCCATTCTTTGTTGTGCCGGTTATCATCATTATCTTTACGGTGGCGATTCTGTTCGCCACAAGTTCAAAGGAAGATGGCGACTCCACGCACTAAACGGAGAGCGCAGGAGGGTGGATTCCTGCTTCCCACCCTTCCGCAGAAAACGCGGAAGGATGGGGCACCCAGACAGCCAGACACCCAGGCGCACCAACTCGAGGAACCTTTTGAGCGAAGCGGACGTATAACGAGGCTAGAGGACGATTGTCATGAATCTCGATGCGACGCGAAAAGCCGTAACTTTGGCGGTGGGTCTGGCGCTGGCGGCCGGGATGGCAGGATGCCGGGTACATGTGGACAAGGACGCCAATGGCCAGGAAAAGAAGGTCCAGGTGGATACGCCTTTTGGCGGCGTGCATGTGAATACCGATCAGACCACGGCCGCTGACCTGGGATTGCCGGCCTATCCTGGCGCCACTGTGGCGCGGGACAACGAAGACCACAAATCGGCAGATGTGCATCTGGGCTTTGGCGAGTGGGAGTTGCGCGTGCGGACCGTATCTTACGAGACTCCGGACCCCGAAGATAAGGTGACCGCTTTTTACAAGAAGGCGATGGGCCGCTACGGGGACGTGATTACTTGCCGGGGCGACTCACCGGTGGGCACGCCGGCGACTACCTCCGAGGGGCTCGGCTGCGCAGACGACAAACAGGGCGGCCATGTGAAAATAGAGCATAACGAAATGGGCAAGGACAGCGTTGAACTGAAAGCCGGCTCGCGACGCCACCAGCATATTATGGGATTTGAAGGGTCAAAGAATAAACAAACCCGTTTTGCCCTGGTGGCACTGGATTTGCCTGCTGTGGTGGAATCCGGCTCTGGAAAGAGTGATTAGTGCACTTTGTTGCTGCCTGGAACAAGAGAGATGTGGCCGCCAGCGCGAGACTCAAGTTTTGGGTGAGCGCGTGGTTTCCGGTAGTTATCGGCGTGGGTGTCATTGCGCTGGAGTCGACAGAGTTGTTTGGCTCAAACCATACGAGCGGACCGCTGCGCTGGCTGTGGCAGACGATTTTCGGACCTGTCGGCGACGCGCGATGGGAAGTAATTCATCACCTTATCCGCAAGGCTGGCCACTTCTTCGGCTATGGGTTTATAGGCCTTGCGTGGTTGCGCGCCTGGTGGATGACGCTGCCCCGCTCCAGCTTTTTGCTTGACGCCTTTCTCGCGCTCCTGGGAACCGGTTTGGTCGCAAGCTGCGATGAGTGGCACCAGACATATCTGCCGAATCGCAATGGGTCGCCGTGGGATGTTCTACTGGATTGCTCGGGCGCTATTGCTTTGCAATTAGTGGTTTACATTTATTTGCGCCTGATGAGGCCGAAGAAACTGGCGCCTGCGGAGTAGAAATTTATTGAACAAGTTCGCAAACAAACACGGGCGCATCCCGCAGAGGGATGCGCCCGTTTGGCGTGCTGAGGGAGGGAACGCGGAAGAAACGCCGGTTTAGGCAGCTTCTTCTTTAACTTCTTCCTTCTTCGATTCTTCCAACTGCTTTTCCAGTTCGGCGCGCTTCTTCGCCTTGATGTCTTCGCGCTTCTGGCGCTTGACTTCAAGCTGCTTTTCGGCGCCCAGGAGTTCGATGAAGGCCTTTTCTGCCCCGTCGCCTTTCTGGAATCCGGTGCGAACGATGCGCAGATAGCCGCCCTGGCGGTCGGCGTAGCGCGGAGCCACGGTCTCGAAGAGTCGCGTAACGGACTTGTCGGTCATGAGAAAGCTGAGGGCCTGACGGCGCGAGTGGAGATCGCCGTTCTTGCCCAGGGTGATCATCTTTTCAACCAGCGGACGGACCGCCTTGGCCTTGGTCAAGGTGGTCTCGACGCGGTCTTCAACGATGACGGACGTGACCAGGTTGCGCAACAGGGCGCGACGGTGGCTGGTGTTGCGTCCGAGCTTGAATCCTGCATTGCGATGGCGCATGGTGAAACTCTCTTTCTTCTAGGGACTGAGGGGCTTAGGGACTAGGGACTAGGGATGAAGCGCGTGATCGACTTTCTAGTCCCTAGTCCCTAAGTCCCTCGTCCCTTTACTCAAAAGTTCTCTGTCTCGGTGGGCAATTGCAGGTCCACGGAATCCAGCGGCTCGTCCTCGTCGTCGAAATGGCTATAGTTGGCGGCCAGAGCGGCAGCGGGCGAAATGCTGGTGGGTCCGGGAACGGCGTTGCCTTGCTCGTCGATCTTCATGCCCAGCGAGAGGCCCATCTGGGCGAGGATTTCCTTGATCTCGTTGAGGCTCTTGCGGCCGAAGTTCTTGGTCTTGAGCATCTCGGCTTCGGTCTTCTGCACCAGCTCGCCGATGGACTGAATGTTTGCGTTCTTCAGGCAGTTGTAGCTGCGGACACTCAACTCCAGCTCTTCAACCGAGCGGTTGAGATTGTCATTGCGCAGCAGGGTGCGGCCTTCTTCGCTACGTCCGTCGGCCTCAATCTCCTCTTCGAAGTTGATGAAGATGTTCATGTGGTCCTTGAGGAGCTTGGCGGCCAGGCCGACTGCGTCGGCGGGCAACACGGCCCCGTTGGTCCACACTTCCAAGGAGAGCTTGTCATAGTCGGTGATCTGGCCCAGACGGGCGGCTTCCACCACGTAGTTGACGCGGCGTACCGGCGAGTGGACCGAGTCCACAGGGATAAAGCCAAGACCGAGATCTGCGTCAAAGTTCTTGTCAGCAGAGATATAGCCGCGGCCGCGCTTGAGGCGCATTTCCATGTCGAGCTTGCCGCCTTCTGAGAGGGTGGCAATATAGATGTTCTTGTCGAGGATCTCGACGTCGCCGTCGGCTTCAATCATTCCCGAGGTGACTACGCCGGGCTGGTCGGCACGCAGATAAAGCGCCTTGGGGCCGTCGCCCGCGAGCTTGAAGGGAACCTGCTTGAGGTTAAGGATGATGTCTGTCGCATCTTCGACCACGCCCGAGATGGACTGGAATTCGTGGAGCACGCCCTCGATGCGAATCGCCGTGACCGCGGCGCCCTCGATGGAACTGAGCAGTGTGCGACGCAATGCGTTGCCTATGGTGGTGCCAAAGCCGCGCTCAAAGGGCTGGGCGCTGAACTTGCCGAATGTTTCAGTGAGCGTCTCGGCATCTACTGCCAGGCGCTTGGGTTTCTGAAATCCTCTCCAAAGCATATCTTTGTCTCGTTTCCCGCGCGGCATGTACGTCGCGATGCATTTTGCGGCGGCCGCGCAAGTTCTCCTTCGTTTGAGATGAGGGACTGGGGACTAGGGACTAGGGACTAGTTCACGATGCTGACGCAACCGTGTTTTTCTAGTCCCTAATCCCTAGTCCCTACGTCCCTTTACTTGCTGTACAGTTCGACGATGAGCTGCTCGTTGATGGGCAGGTTCACATCTTGACGCTTGGGCAGATGGAGTACGCGGCCCGAAAGGTTCTCAAAGTTTGCTTCCAGCCATGCGGGCACCGGGTTTTGCGCGGCGTATTGCGCGCCCTGCTCGATGATGATGAGCTTTTTGGCGTTGTCGCGGATCTTGATTTCGTCGCCCGCGTTCACCTGGAAGGAAGGAATGTTGACCTTGCGGCCATTCACCTCGACGTGTCCATGACGGACCACCTGGCGAGCCTGGCGGCGAGAGATGGCAAAGCCGAGCCGGAAAGCTACGTTGTCCAAGCGGCGCTCTAACTGCTGAATCAACAGTTCGCCGGTGACGCCAGAGGCGCGGTTGGCCTTCTCATAGTACTCGCGGAATTGGCTTTCGAGGGTGAAGTACATGCGCTTGGCCTTCTGCTTTTCATGCAGTTGCAAGCCATAGCCCACGATCTTCGCCTTGCGGTCCTTGCCGTGCTGACCGGGAGGAAAATTGCGCTTCTCCAGGGGGCAACGGTCGGAGGCGCACTTGGCGCCCTTCAAAAAGAGTTTAGTGGCCTCTCGACGGCAGAGGCGGCAGACTGCTCCGGTATAACGTGCCATTTCTTCTCCTGACTTCGGATGACGGCCGGTTTACGTGTCCGGAGGACATTTCTGTCCCGGCCCTTGTTTAAGGGACCAGGGACTAGGGACTGAGGGACTAGCACAAATCGAGTCTGAGCTGGTCCTTCTAAGTCCCTGGTCCCTACGTCCCTATTCCCTGCCGCGTCTTAGACGCGGCGCCTCTTTGGCGGACGGCAGCCGTTGTGCGGCACCGGCGTCACGTCGCGGATGGTTCGCACCTCGACACCAGCGGCAGCCAGTGCGCGGATAGCGGACTCGCGGCCTGATCCCGGACCGGAAACTCGCACATCGACAGCGCGCAGACCATGATCGCGCGCCATGCTGGCGGCGTTCGAAGCTGCCTGCTGCGCCGCGAAGGGCGTGCCCTTGCGCGAACCGCGGAAGCCGAGCGAACCTGAACTCTTCCAGCTCAATGTGTTGCCCACCGGGTCGGTGATGGTGACGATGGTGTTGTTGAATGTGGCCTGCACGTACGCAATGCCAAACGGCACATTCTTGCGCTCGCGCTTCTTGAATTTCTTGTTCTTGCCCGCCTTGCCGGCGCCGGCTTTCTGCTCTGGTTTCGCCATTAGGTTTTACCCGTCGCTTTCTTTTTGCCGGCAATCGTGCCCTTACGCGGACCCTTGCGGGTGCGGGCATTGGTGTGGGTGCGCTGGCCGTTCACCGGCAGACCCCGCCGGTGGCGCGTACCGCGATAGCTCTGAATGTCGATGAGACGCTTGATGTGCATCTGGACGTCCTTGCGCAGGTCGCCCTCGACGTTTCCTTCGTCCTCGATCACCTGGCGGATGCGGTTGACCTCGTCCTCGCCCAGATCCTGGATTTTCTTGAAGGCATCAACATTCGCCTTCGCCAGAATGGTGAGCGCGCGCGGATTTCCGATGCCGAAGATGTATGTGAGCGCGATTCTTGCCTGCTTGTTGCGGGGCAGATCGACGCCAGCAATACGTGCCATTCGAATTCCTTTGCTGCTTGCGGGTTGTGTGCCCCCGGCCTCAGCCGGTTCGCACGGGTTAAGCGGTTGGTTCCCAGAGGTTCAACGCAAGCCTTGACTCAGGCTAACTAGCCTCGTGACGAGGGACGTAAGGACTAGGGACATAGGGACTAGCTCATCTTGCAAGTGCTAAATGTTTCGATTAGTCCCTAGTCCCTACGTCCCTCAGTCCCTTTCGTGGAGCTTTCCGCAGTTTGCCAGTCTCGAACTAGCCCTGGCGTTGCTTATGCTTCGCGTTTTCGCAGATCACCCTGACCACCCCTCGGCGGGTGATGACCTTGCACTTCACGCAAATCTTCTTGACCGATGCACGAACCTTCATTGTTGCTGCCCTTCCATCTTTGCTACTGCCTTCGCCACGCTCAAAATCCAGGCGCGGGTTACAAAAAATCACTTATAGCGATAAACAATCCGCCCGCGATTCAGGTCGTAGGGACTCAACTCTACGGCCACGCGATCGCCAGGCAGAATGCGGATGAAGTTCTTGCGCATCCTTCCAGAGACATGGGTCAGCGCCTCGTGATTATTCTCGAGTTTGACCTTGAACATGGCATTAGGCAGCGTCTCGGTGACCACGGCCATGACCTCAATCGCATCTTCCTTCGACAAACCGCATCCACTTCCGCCGGCGCGCAATTGCCCAACCGGCCTGTAATCCCGAGCGTGCTACTCGGTTAAGATTCTTGCTCCGGTGGCGGTCACCGCCACCGAGTGCTCAAAATGAGCGCTCATGCTTCCATCCGCGGTGACTGCCGTCCAGCCGTCTTCCAAAACAACAACATCCGGCTTGCCCGCATTCACCATAGGCTCAATGGCGATTACCATGCCGGCGCGCAGTTTCATGCCCCGGCCCGCCTCGCCAAAGTTCGGCACCTGAGGATCTTCGTGCATGTGGACTCCGATGCCATGGCCCACAAAATCCCGCACTACCGAAAAACCCGCCGCTTCAACCACCTTTTGCACGGCGGAGCCTACATCTCCCAGGGTTGCCCCCGGCCGCACCACGCCAATTGCGGCGTGCAGCGAAGCCTCTGTAACCTTCATCAACCGCGCCGATTCCGGATCGATCTTTTCGCCCACCGGCACGGTGATAGCTGCGTCCCCGCAATACCCGTCAACGAATGCCCCAAAGTCGACCGAAACGATCTCGCCTTCCTTGAGGACCCGCTTCGACGACGGAATGCCGTGCACCACCTCGCTGTTGACTGAGGTGCAAAGCACGCAAGGGTAACCGTGATAGCCCTTGAATGCCGGCTTGGCGCCCAACGCCTTGGTTCGCGCTTCGGCCGCTTTCTCGAGATCCAGCGTGGTGGCGCCGGGCTTGATGAGGCCCCGCACCAACTCGAGCACTTCGCGAACTACCTGGCCCGCGCGGCGCATCTTCTCGATCTCTTTAGACGACTTCAGTACTACCGGCACTAAACCAGCTTTCAAATTCAGGGGTCAGGGATCAGAGGTCAGCGGTCAGTTGCTGCCCGGACTGGGCCAACAACTGAAAGCCGACCGCTGGCAACTGGCCACCGGCTACTCAAACACAAAATTCGCCGTCACGCTGCGCTATTGACGCAACCGTTCGACGGCAGCAACAATTCCGGCCGCGACTTCCGCGATCGGCCGGTCTCCATCCACATCGGCGAAGCGTCCCAAGGCCCGGTAGTGCTCGACCACCGGCGCGGTCGAGGCCTCGTAAGCGCGCATGCGCTCCTCGAAGACCTTTTCCGTGTCGTCGGCTCGCTGGACCAGTGCAGCGCCGTCCACGTCACAAAAGCCTTCCTTTTGAGGAGGCTTGCCGTAGACGTTATAAATGGTCTGGCAGGCAGGGCAATTCCTGCGCCCCGTGATACGGCGCAAGAGTTGATTATAGTCCACCTTAATACTGACAGCAACCACGGGCAAACCCGTAGACTGAGCGGCCAATCGGCCATCCAGCCAGGCTGCCTGGACGAGAGTGCGAGGAAAACCGTCCAGAATATATCCGCCTGCGGTGTCCGGCTGCTGGAGTCGCACCGCGACCATCTCGTTGACGAGCGAATCGGGAACCAACTCCCCGCGTCCCATGATCTCTTTGGCTGTCCGGCCCAGTTCAGTGCCCTGAGCCACATTAGCGCGCAACAGGTCGCCGGTGGAGATCTGCGGAATAGCCCACAGCTTGACCAGTTCTTTGGCCTGGGTGCCTTTGCCCACGCCCGGTGCGCCTAACAAAAGTATCGGGCCGGGAAGGGTCTTCCGATCCTTCTCACGGCCCTGTTCGACTGTAGTGCTGGAAGAAGACATTACCAGGTTTTCCTTCCGCGAATGCGACCGGAGCGCGGAGAAAAGCCGTCATAGTGGCGCATGATCAGCTGCGATTCGATCTGGTTGATGGTGTCCATGGCCACGCCCACCACGATGAGCAGCGAAGTGCCGCCAAAGTAGAAGTTGACCCCCAGGCCGTGCGTGGTCCAGTTTGGCAGGCTCTCAAAGAACCTGCCGATAAGCCAGACCTTGTCGAAACGAATGCCCGAGATCAAGAAGGTTGGCACCAGCGAAATGATGATCAGGTAGAGCGCGCCGACCAGCGTGATCCTCGTGAGAATGTCGTTGATGAAGTCCGAAGTGCGCTTGCCGGGGCGGATGCCTGGGATGAACGAGCCCGATTTGCGGAAGTTGTCGGCAATGTCATCCGGCTTCATGATGATCGACACGTAGAAGTAGGCAAAGAAGATGATGGCCAGAACATAGAGCAGCTCATACCACGGATAGCCGGGCTGGAGCGCCTGCATGATGGGCTGCAGGAGCTTGCTGTTCTGCACGAACTCGGATTGGCCGAGCATCATCGGAGCCGAGAGAATTGAAGCGGCGAAGATAACGGGCATGACGCCGCCGGAGTTGACCTTGAGGGGCAAGTGGCTCGATTGGCCGCCCATCATGCGGCGGCCGACGATGCGCCGCGCGCTCTGGATGGGGATGCGCCGCTCGCTGCGCTCGACGAAGACGATGAAGGCAACCACGGCCGCCATGCCCACAATCAACAGAGCCATGGCGATGATGGTGAACGAGCCCCACTGGTTGGTCTGGACCTTCTGAATCAGGTCCATCACGCCACGGGGCAGTCCGGCGACGATGCCGGCAAAGATGAGCAGGCTCATGCCGTTTCCGATGCCGCGGTCTGTAATTTGCTCACCCAGCCACATAATGAAAGCAGAGCCGGTAGTCAGCGTCAGGACCGTCATCAGCAGGAAAGGGATGCCCGGATGGAGCACCATGCCGCCCCTGGTGAGCATGAACGCGATGCCGATCGACTGCAAAGCGGCCAGAATCACGGTCATATAGCGTGTCCACTGCGTTATCTTGCGCCGGCCCAGCTCGCCTTCCTTCTGGATCCGCGCCAGCGGCTCATAGACCACGGTGAGCAATTGAAAGATGATCGAGGCCGTGATGTAGGGCATGATGCCCAGGGCGAAGACCGTCATACGGCGCAGGTTGCCGCCGCCGAACAGGTTCATCAGGCCGAGAGAGGAACCGCCCTGCTGGTCGAACATCCGCTCGAGCATGTGGGTATCGACGCCCGGCGTGGGAATCCACGCGCCCAGACGATAGATGGCCAGAATGCCGAGCATGAAAAGCACCCGCTTGCGCAGATCGGGAATCCGGAAAATATTAAGAAACTTCTCAAGCATGATTGGTTATCCGCTTCGTTCAGGGCCTCTGTCGACCCCTCGAATCTTTGCCATTGATCATCTTACTGGTGCAGGGTCTTGCGTGTCCTGCATGGCTACAACAGGGTGCCACGGGTTTCTATCGTGATGCCTTGGAAACCAATTTCCCCTTCTTAGTTGCCACTGGAGCCTCGCCGCCCAAAACCACAGCCTTGCCGCCAGCCTTTTCGATCTTCTCGACGGCTGACTTCGAAAACTTGTGCGCGTGAATGGTGAGAGCTGAAGCCAGTTCGCCGGCGCCAAGAATCTTGATCAGCGCCTTCTTGCTCGAGGCCAGGCCAAGCTTCTTATAGTGGTCCAGTGTGATCTCGGTGACGTTGAGGCCTTCAATGTGCTCTACGAGCCGGCCCAGATTCACCACCGTGTATTCGGTGCGGAAGATGTTGGTAAAGCCGCGCTTGGGCAGACGGCGGTGCAGCGGCATCTGGCCGCCTTCAAAACCGCGCATCAGGCTGGTGCCTGTTCGGGAGCCCTGGCCCTTGTGGCCGCGGGCTGAAGTCTTACCCATGCCGGAACCCATGCCCCGGCCCACGCGCTTGCGCCCGGTGTTAGCTTTTCTGGGCGCGCGCAAATTCGATAGATTTCTTGTTGCCATTGTTCCCTCGCTGTAGCGCCGAACGGGCTTGCGTTAGCCCCGCCGACTCGCGTTGTGTGGAGCAGTGAATAAGTCAAATAGTGAAGAAGTGAATAAAGACCTTATTGCGACCGGTGCTTCACTTTTTCACTCGTTCACTTCTTCACTAGTCTTCCAAAATCCTGACCAAATGCGGAATGGCCTTGACCATGCCGCGAGTGGACTCCGTATCCACGCGCTCGACAATCTGATTGAGGCGCGTAAAGCCGAGGCCCTTGACCACTGCCCTGTGCGTGTAAGGCGTGGAGTTCTTCGAGCGGTAGTACTGAATGCGAATCTTCTTGGTCTCAGTCATGGCTAAAGCTCCTCAACCGACTTGCCGCGCATGTTGGCCACTTCGGCCCGGTCGCGCAACTGCAACAGAGCGTCGAAGGTGGCCTTGACGACGTTGTGGGGGTTGGGCGAACCCAGGCTCTTGGTGAGCACGTTCTGCACCCCAACCGAGGTCATTACTGCGCGCACCGCGCCGCCGGCAATGACACCGGTGCCTTCGGGCGCCGGCTTCAGCAACACCTGCCCGGCGCCATAACGGCCCAGAACAAGATGCGGAATGCTGGTTTCGGTCATATGGACACGGATCAGATTCTTCTTGGCCGCCTCAATCCCCTTGCGAATTGCCTGGGGAACTTCTTTGGCTTTGCCCGAACCATGGCCGACCACCCCGGCGGCGGGGTCGCCCACCACAACCAGCGCGGCGAACGACATATTCTTGCCGCCCTTGACCACCTTGGTCACGCGATTGATGGAGACCACCTGATCCTTCAGGTTGTACTGGTTGGCATCGATTTTCTTCTTCAATATCGTCATTGCTCTCTCGTTTTCCAGGTTTCAGGTTTCAGGGGTCGGGGCTCAGTGGATGACGCCCATCTCAGCAATTTCACTGATCCCTGAAACCCGATCCCTGATCACTGCTTTTAGAACTCCAAACCTGCCTCGCGGGCTGCATCGGCCAGGGCCTTGATGCGTCCGTGATAAAGGTAACCGCCGCGATCGAAGACCACCTTCTTGATGCCCTGCTTGACGGCCGCTTCGGCTACTGCCTTGCCAATCTCTTTGGCCGCTGCAATGTTGCCGCCGGTCTTCGCTTTCAAAGCCAGCGTCGAGGCTGAGACCAGCGTTTCGCCCTTCTGGTCGTCGATCACCTGCGCGTAGATGTGGTTGAGCGAGCGGTAAACATTCAGCCGCGGCCGCTCGCCGGTTCCGGAGAGCTTGCGGCGAATGCGCTGGTGAATGCGCTGGCGAATTGCGTTTCTCTTAACTTCGGTGATCATGGTCTCTCATTCCTATCAGCGGAGTCGCCTTGCGGCCCCGTTCGGTTGAATTAGGGACCAGGGACTAGGGACTAAGGGACTAGCAAATTTGTTCCGATATTCGCTGCTTCAACTACTCCCTAGTCCCTTAGTCCCTAGTCCCTGTTTTTCTTACTTCGCGCCTGTCTTGCCGGCCTTCTTCTTCAGTTTCTCGTCGGAGTAGCGCACGCCCTTGTTCTTGTATGGGTCGGGCTTGCGCAACGAACGCATGTCGGCTGCAACCTGGCCTACCTTCTGCCGGTCAATGCCAGAGATGACCAGGTGGAGCTGCTTGGGGTCGATGGCTACGTCAATACCCGTGGGCAGCGGAAACTCGATGGGGTGCGAATAGCCAAGAGTGAAGACTACCGTGCCCTTGCCCTTCAGCTCGGCGCGATAGCCGATGCCCACAATGTCCAACTCGCGCTTCCAGCCCGTGGTGACACCCGTAACCGCATTCGCGACCAGAGAGCGCGTCAGTCCGTGCATCGCGGCCTGCTTGTCGTTCTCGCGGTTGACGTGCAACACGCCGTCCTTGGCTTCGAGAGTGATGCCCGGAGCAATCAGCGCCGAGACTTTGCCTTTGGGGCCTTCTACCAGAACCGTGTTGCCCTCGACCCTGTACTTGACGCCCGCAGGCAGCGGAATGACTTTCTTTCCAATACGCGACATCGAATCAATCCTTCATCTGGCTTGCGAGTCCCGGCGGGGCAAATTCGCTCCCGCGTTCCACTGCAGCCTGTAAAACAGGGGTCAGATTTCAGAGATCAGGGGTCAGAAAAACGCAACTGCCCAAGTCCGTAGAATCCCATCCTGCTTTTACCGCGCCGGCCAAATCGGCCGGCATAATTCGAGAACTTTCTCAGGCCCAGGCTTTAACTGATCCCTGACCCCTGATCCCTGTTCCCTGCATTTACCAAACTTCGCAGAGCAGCTCGCCGCCCACGCCTTCACGGCGCGCCTGACGGCCAGTCATTACGCCCTTGGGCGTGGTCATAATCGAGATGCCCAACCCGCCTTGGACGCGCTTGATCTCGTCGTGGCTGATATACACACGGCAACCAGGACGCGAGATGCGCGCCAAGTCGCGGATGGCCGCTTCCGCTCCGCCGTACTTCAGGTACACGCGGAGAATCAGCTTGCCTTCCTCTTCCTGGGTTTTGTAGTTCGAGATATAGCCCTCCTCCTTGAGGATGCGGGCAATCTCTGTCTTCAGCTTCGAAGCCGGAACATCCAGCTTCTGATGACGCGCCCGGATTGCGTTCCGGATGCGCGCCAGAAAATCGGCTACTGGGTCGGTCAGACTCATTCCTTCTCCTTCATTCCCCGTTCGCTCCCCGGCCCGCTTGCGCGGATTTCAGAGGAGAACCTGCGGGAATGTCTGCCGGCGGTTTACCGCCGGCCATCCCAAACTTGCCGGAACCATCCCCGGCTTTCGTCGGCTACCAGCTCGACTTGACTACGCCGGGAATCTCGCCCTTGAGCGCCAGCGCGCGGAAACACAAGCGGCAAACGCCAAACTTGCGCAGGAACCCGCGCGGCCGCCCGCAAAGCTGGCACCGGTTGTGCTTGCGGCAGCTGAACTTCGGCTTCCGCGCGTCTTTCACCCTTTTTGCAGTAGTTGCCATAAACCCTCAAATCCCCTTATGCGCCCTGCCGGAACGGCATTCCGAAGTGCTTCAGCAGCGCCCGCGCCTGGTTGTCGTCTTTCGCCGTGGTCACGATGGTGATGTTCATCCCCTTCAGCTTCTCCACCTTGGAGTAATCAATTTCAGGAAAGATGAGCTGGTCGCGCAGGCCGAGCGTGTAGTTGCCGCGCCCGTCAAAGCTCTTGGTAGAGACGCCGCGGAAGTCGCGCACTCTGGGCAGCGCTGTCGAGATCAGCCGGTCAAGGAACTCGTAGGCCTTTTCGTTGCGCAGCGTCACCATGGCGCCAATCGACATGCCCTCCCTCACCTTGAAGGCTGCAATCGATTTCTTTGCCTTGGTGGTCACCGGCTTCTGCCCGACTATCGCCGCGAGATCAGCCACCAGCGGGTCCAGCAGCTTGGTGTTCTGCGTGGCCTCGCCCAGGCCCATGTTGACCACGATCTTCTTCAACTCCGGCACAGCCATCGAGTTCTCAAGTCCAAGCTCTTTCTTGAGAGCCTGCTTGATCTCCTTGTGATACTTCTCTTTCAGCCTTGCTGCCATAATGCTTTGCTCTCTTTCTTCCGGCGCCCGGAGTGGCCACAACTCATATCGAGGGGCCGTTTACCGTTGCGGAAGGTGCTGGCCGCACGGGTTTGAGCTTTGCCGCTCATTCCGTGCCGGACATTCATTCCATTACTTCTTGGTCGGCAGCGTCTGCCCGCACTTCTTGCAGACGCGCGTCTTCACGTCGCCTTCGGTCTTCGATCCCACGCGCGCAGGACCGCAATTTGGGCAGATCAGCGCGACATTCGAGACATCGATGGGCGATTCCTGCTCGGCGATGCCGCCCTTGGTCCGTTGTCCCTGCTTGCTGGAAACCGTCTTCTTGACTACCCGCACATGCTCCACCAGCACGGTGCCCTTGTCGGGGAAAACGCGCAGCACGCGGCCTGTCTTGCCGCGGTCCGAGCCCCTGAGGACCTTGACCGTATCATTGCGATGAATATTCAAACTCGGCATCTTCTCTCCATGCAGGGGTCAGGAGTCAGAGATCAGGGGTCAGTTAAAAATCATGACCTCGAACTCATTGCACGCTGATCCCCGATCCCTAAAACCTGATCCCTGTTCTTAAACCACTTCCGGGGCCAGCGAAACGATCTTCAAAAACTTCTTCTCGCGCAGTTCGCGGGCCACAGGGCCAAATACGCGCGTGCCCACCGGCTCGTGAGTATCGTCGATCACCACGGCGGCATTCTCGTCGAACCGGATATAGGTTCCGTCGCGCCTGCGATGCTCCTTGCGGGTGCGGACGATGACCGCCTTCACTACCTTGCCCTTCTTTACCGTGCCGTCGGGCGAGGCTTCCTTCACAGCGGCGGTCACGATGTCGCCCAGACCGGCCTTCTTGCCTAACCCGCCGCCCAGCGGCAGAATCACTTGCAGCTTGCGTGCGCCAGAGTTATCGGCTACCGCGAGCATGGTCCTCATTTGCACAGCCATGGGTTCTTCTCCTTGCCAGCTTCCAGCTACCAGCTCTTGACTTCAAAATCTTCCAGCTAAACCTTACTTACCCGCAAAATGGCCAGAAGCCGAAAGCCAGAAGCTACAGGCTTGCCACCACGCTTGCGCGCTAGTTGGCAGCATTGGGCGCCGCGTCCTCGAGTTGGCCGAGGGCCGAACGCCGCACGATTTCTTCCAGAGCCCACCGCTTCAGCTTGCTCAGCGGACGGGTTTCGCGGATGCGCACCACATCGCCCATTCGCGCCGAACTCTGTTCGTCGTGGGCATAGAATTTCTTGGTCGAGCGTACGATCCGCTTGTACTTGGGATGGGCCTTGCGCATCTCGACCTCGACCACAATGGTCTTCTGCATCTTGGTCGAAACCACTTCTCCGACCTTCTCGTTACGCCGGGCGCCTGCTGCCGCCGGCGCCTGTACTGCTTCCTGAGTCGCCGTCATTTAGCGGTCTCCCTTCTTGGCTTCCGCCGCGGCGGTGTCTTTGGCCGCCCCGCGAATGCCCAGCTCGCGCTCCCGGGCCACGGTCTTGATCTGTGCGATCTCCTTGCGCAGTTCGCGGAGCTTCTTCACTCCGTCGTTCTGCCCCAGGGAGACCTGAAAGCGCAGCCGGAACAACTGCTCCGCGGTGGTGGTCACCTGGCGCGCCAGTTCCTCGTCGCTCAAATTTCGAATCTTTTCGAGTTCCATCTTTTTCTTAGCTCCTAGCTTCTAGCTATTAGCTCTTAGCTTCGTCCCGCTCATGCGCAGCCCTTCGTCTCAGCGTAAAGGGCTAAAAGCTAACGGCTAATAGCCAAAAGC
>JBAPYY010000034.1:0-17176 GCA_049284975.1 Occallatibacter sp. | reverse complement strand
CGGTGGCTGCGAGTCCGCTTTTCAGTACAGCACGACGGCTTGTTTCCAAATCCCGCATGACTCCTCCAAACCTTGAAACGTGATCAGCTACTCCCACTCTCTCGGATGAGAATTGAGCGCTCCAAATTGTAGGCGCAATGGAGAATATAGGCATCCAACGAAAGTTGGATTCACAATTCACTCAACGCAACAAAGGCAGCTTAACCATCACGACTACCGATGAGGTCATCAGCATCCTATGGTTTCAATTATTTACAAGTCGGAAAGTCTTGGTGCCACACTCGCCTTGGACGCTCAATCTCAACCTCCTGGAACAAAGCTTTACGACGCCCTTAAATTACCTCAGCACGGTCACAGATAACAATCTGTCCGTCCATAACACCATCACGTACCTCCTTAGTTCAGTTCAGGGCTCATCGCGGCCTCCAAGGGAGTCGCATTGGAGGTCATATCGGTTATTTCTATAACGTTAAAGGCGGCGGGCTAAGCCCGCCGCCTTTAAACGTTAAGGAGGAAGGCGATGAAAAGATGGGAACGGCTACTGGACATGAATATGGAGGAGTACCGAGCACGGGGAATCAGCGGTGCGGCGGAGGGAACATTGAGCTACATTTATTTTCCGACGGGCAAAGTCGAAACCATGACTTCCTCCAATTCGAACGGTGCGTCGGTCACCAACACCTACAACTCTCTGGGCCAGAAGACCGCCATGGTCACGCCCACTCCAACCACGCCTGCCGGAGATTCATCCTCAACGAGCCTTCCTGTAAAATGTTTGTATAGAGATAGGACGCCGTTCTCAAGATAGATGTGGCCCCGTAGCTCAGGTGGATAGAGCAGCAGTTTCCTAAACTGCGTGTCGGAAGTTCGAGTCTTCCCGGGGTCACCATTCAATCTAAATAGTTGCCCTCACTTCCAATCTGGTTCGTGCAGACCCTTCTGCACCAGCGGCAGCTCAAACATGCTTTCGCGCCCAAGATTTCCACGCTTTGACAGCACGTGCCGCTCCGTCTATAAATGTTCATGACATGGAATCTCGTTCCATGCCATAACGGCTGTCTGTCTAATGGGCAGCGCAATTCAAAACGGCAATCGCCAGGATGCTCGGGAAGGCGGTGAAACTCCGCCACTGCCCCGCAACTGTGAGCGCCCCTGCTCAACTGCCCGTTCTATTGGCAGTGCAGGGAACCAGCCAGGGTATTTTCGCCGTTGGCGGAAGCCCTTGGTTAACCACTGCAAGACGAGCCTTTGCGTTCGCTTGTGGGAAGGTGGCTGGGAAAGGCGCAAGTCAGGAGACCGGTCCTCGCGCCCTCAACCCGCTTACGTTCCGAGGGGAACGAAGGAGCCTTTATGCCTGCTTCCGCGCAATCATTTTTCCGCAGTTTTCATGCTCAACTGACGCGCACGCTGCCTCGCGTCATCGCACTATTTCTGCTCGCAACCATTCCCGTCATTTGCCTCGCAGCCTCCATCCGCGGTGTGGTCACGGATGCATCGGGCGCGAAGGTCACTGGCGCCAACGTGGTTCTGATCAGCGGCGGCAAGGCCGTTGGCGCCGCCGTCTCTACGGCAGATGGTAGTTTTCAGATTCTTACCGGAGTCCAGGGTCGATTTTTCCTCTTGGTTTCCGCAAAGAGCTTTCGCCAATTGGAGACGCCGAGCTTTTACGCGGGCCGACTCGACTCCATTGAACGCAATGTGGTGCTCGAACCGGAATGGGCGCGCGAATCCATCGTGGTCACGGATACCGGAACTCCAACGCCTCAGCCGCAGACCAGCGCGGCAACCAGTGTGCTTAGTCCACTCGATCTGGCGCTGCGCACCGACCTGGTAAGCGCATTGCGGTTGATGCCAGGCACCGTCGTTGTCCAGAGCGGCCAGCTCGGCGCGCAAACCTCTCTCTTCATCCGAGGCGGCAACTCCGATGCTAACAAGATACTCTTCGACGGCATCGACGCCGGCGACATGGGCAACAGCTTCGACTTTGGCCCACTCGCCGCGACCGCTGTCGAGCGCGCCGAAATCTTTCGTGGCCCTGACTCCAGCCTTTATGGCGCAGGCGCCGGCAGTGGCGTCGTCAGCCTGACCACCCCGCGTGGCACCACCAGCTTTCCCTCGATACTCTTTCAGGGAGACGCGGGCAGTCTGGACACCTCACGCGAAGAGTTGGAAGTGGCAGGAGCATACAAGACGCTGGATTACCTCGGCGCCTTCAGCTGGCTGCAAACCGCCAACGACCTGCCCAACGACGAGTACCACGTCGCTACCACCGCGGCCAACTTTGGCTGGCAGCCCAGCGGCGGTACACAGATTCGCGGCACACTGCACTATGGCGTCGATGCCACAGGCGTTCCCAACGCGTGGGATTTCTATCACGTGGCCGACGACGCTACGCAGAAGGATCAGGACCTATATGTCAGCGCCTCGATTGACAACCAGACCACGCCTTCGCTGCACAACACGCTGCGTTATGGCGCGACCCGCAAGCGCGAGCAATTCATGCAATGGGCGCAGGTCGGCAGCGGCGATTTTGACCTATACGGAGACAGCCTGGGAGACTCGTTGACGATAACCGGCGCAAACGGATATTCCGCCACGGGGCAGGCGATTCTGGATTACGCTGGAACCTATCCGAACGGGTACCAGCAGGTCTCCAATCGCGATGCGCTCAACTACCAGGGCGATTACAAATTCACTCCTCACTTGACTGGACTGATCGGATTTCATTATGACGATGAGCGTGCCACGCTCGTCGATCCCGAGTATCTTGAAAACTACGCCGCCGAGCGCACCAACTACGAATACATAGCCAACGTGCATGGCGACTTTAAGAACCGTTTCTTTTACACGCTGGGTGGAAGCCTAGAGCGCAATTCGCAGTTTGGAACCGATACGTCGCCGCGCGCAGGAATCACCTATGAGGCGCTGCGTCCACACGGAAAAATCTTCAGCGGAACCCGCATCCTCTTCAACTATAGCGAGGGAGTCCGCGAGCCAAAATTGACCGATCAGTTTTACTCGCTCCAATACAATCTGCCCGCGGTTGCCGCGCAGTTGCACATCGGCCCCCTCGCCGAACCCACCACAAGAAGCTACGAAGGCGGAGTCTCGCAGGCATTTCTGAGAGAACGCATTATCTTTCGTTCCAGCTATTTTCACAATGAATTCGGCAGGGAAATTGAGTCGGTTCCCGCGCCATTTCTGCTCACTCTCTTTCCCAGCTTGACGACTGCGGAACTGGGTTCCTTCTACACAAACGATTCCAGTTTTACCTTCAATACTCAAGCCTTTCGTGCACAGGGCGTTGAGGCGACCGTGGAGAGCGGCATCGGCAAGAACCTCTTCCTTCGCGGCGGCTATACGTATCTCGATGCCGTGGTGCAGCGCTCCTTCACCAGCGACAATGTAGCGTTGCTTGGCGGCTATGCGCCCACCTATCCCGACGGCTGCACTCTCGGAACGCCTGGCTGCATTGCCCTCGGTGCATATTCACCGCTGGCGGGTGCGCGTCCCTTCCGCCGTCCGCCACATTCAGGCTTTTTCACGGCTAGCTATGCAGGCCAGCGGCTCACCGGCGTCTTCACCTCGGCGTTTGCCAGCCGCAGCGACGACTCCACTTTTCTGCTGGACTCGAACTTCGGAGATTCACTCATTCTGCCGAACCGCAATCTCGACTGGGGCTATGCCAAGCTCGATCTCGGCGCGAGCTACAAGCTCTTCGACTGGCTCGCCATTTACGGCCAGGCGGAAAATCTTCTCGACAATCAGCACATCGCGCCCATCGGTTATCCCAGCCTGCCCTTCACTTTTCGTGCCGGTCTGCGTATCCAGTGGACAAGAGCCGTCGGCCAGTGAGTAGTTGTCATTACTTTTGTAATTGAGTTTTTGCCCTGTGCATGGGAGGCCGATGGATTTCGGCCTCTTTATCCACATGAGGCAGTTTTTTGGGTTGCGTGCGTGAAGGGCCGGAGATACACTACTGTTCCCTCGGAAAAATAGCGTTGCTGCGCGAGTTAGCCCGTATCCATAGGTGTCTGTAAAGCGGGAAAGCGTGGTGACGCTCAGTGCGAGGGCGGCGAGCGGCGTGGCTGCAAGTCGGAGACGAGACGATCATGGACGTTTGTTTAACCGGACAGACGCTCGTGGGGCCGATTGCCGCCGTTGGGCTCGTTGCGGCAGCATAGAGCCGGATGTAAACTGTTACCAGCGATAGTGACTTTGGTTTTTTGACCAAACCCGCGAGAGGGCATGACGAAGAAGGGCTTAGATGATTCGATTGCCTCAAGTGTCCCCCGGGGAGTCTATGGGAGGGTGTCATGGCCGATGGCTCGTCCTGCCCGGTCGCTCTATCAAACGGTAAGCTCCAGCCGTTTACACCACATTCATTTCGAGTCAGTATATTTTTCTCCAGAAGGGTACTTGAATCAACGGTTACCCTGCGAGCAGCAAAGCACCCGCGAGAGACGTGAGAACCAACGGTGCAAGAGTTTTATTAAGCCCAGCGTGCTACGCGCTGTGCAAGTCACTCACAAAGGGGCGCTGCCGACTACTAACCCAGCGCATTCTCAACATCAATTGTTTTTGGAGAGCCATTATGACGATCAAACGACTACATCAGAGCATTTTCTGCCTGATGATCCTCGCACTCTCTGTGTGCCTGGGCACGGTTGCCCTTCACGCGCAGACCTCTACCGAAGGTTCCATCGCCGGAACGATTACTGATCCCTCCGGGGCAGTAGTCAGTAGCGCGGCGGTCACCATCCACAATATGGGGACCAACGCCGAAATTAAGCTGACCAGCGACGCCAGCGGCTTTTTCAAAGCCCCGCTGCTTGAGCCCGGCACATACAGGGTCACTTTTTCCGCGCCCGGCTTCAGCACGTATCACGCCGATAACGTAATTGTTCTGGTCGGCCAGGTCACCAGTGTTCTGCCGCACCTCACGGTCGGCGCGTCCTCGTCCTCCGTCGAGGTTATCGAGCAGGCGCCCGTCGTGAACCTTGAGTCGCCCGACTTCAGCGAATCTTTGAATGCCAAGGCGTTGCAGCAGATCCCCATCAACAACCGCCGCTGGTCTTCGCTTGCGATGACCACTCCTGGCGTCGTTTCCGACTCTAACGGCTACGGTCTCGTCGCGGTCCGCGGCATCAGCCCGCTGCTAAACAACGTCGAGATTGACGGCGCCGACGACAACCAAGCCTTCTTCTCTGAAGAGCGTGGACGCACCCGTGAAGCTTATTCGACATCGGGAAGCGCGGTTCGCGAATTTGCTGTCAACACTGGAGTCTACTCGGCTGAATATGGCCGCGCCGCCGGCGGCGTCATCACTTCCGTTACCAAGAGTGGCACCAATCAGCTTCACGGCCAGGTCTACTTCTGGGATCGCGAAAGCAAATGGAACGCCTTCAACGACTACACCACCGTCTCAGAGCTGATTAACGGCGCCAACACTCCCGTCCATATCAAGCCCGAGGACCTGCGCAAGATCTACGGCTTCACCGTAGGCGGTGCGCTCATCAAGGACAAGCTCTTCTGGATCTATACCTACGATCAACACACTCACGTTTTTCCCGTCGTAGGCGTTCCGGATAATCCGGCCACCTATTACACAGCGCCAACGGCAACCACCGCGTTGATGCCCGTTGGAGAAACCTGCAATGCCGCCACCGGTGTATTGACTCTGACGACAGGCACAACCGCTGGCAGCCTCAATGATGCTGATACCTGCCAATTGGCCGCCCGCCAGCATATTACTTACAACATCGCCGCCGCCGACTGGTACAACCTGGTAAATGGCGCCACGACCCCCACAAATGGCGGCGTAGCCGACCTTGGCCTCAGCTCTGACATTGGTGAGGTTTCGCGGTTCGGCTATCAAGAGATCAACACTCCGAAGCTTGATTGGCAGGTCAATTCCAAGCAGCATGTGAGTGTGCTTTACCATCGCCTGCGCTGGGATTCGCCCGGTGGCGTTCAGACCTCGGCCTCCGATCACGATGCCAAGGATTATCAGGGCAACGATTACGTCAAGTTGGACTACGGCGTAATCAAGCTCACCAGCCTCATTAGCGGCAACATCGGTAATGAATTGCTTTATCAGTATGGCCGCGAAAACAATAACGAAGGCCAGCAGCCTTCTACGCCCTATACACTGGCTGATTTGCAGCCCACTGCCGGCGGAAACATTCCGCAGGTTGCGATCTCGACAAGCCATGCCGCCTTTGCCGCCGGCGCGCCGTATTACTCCTTCCGCGTGGCGTATCCCATCGAGAACAAATGGCAGGTGGGCGACGTTCTTTATTGGAACCACGGCAATCACAGCCTGAAGTTCGGCGTAGACATGGTTCACAACAACGACTACCAGAACGATCTCTACGAGAGCAACGGCGCCTTCAGCTACACGTGGATCGGCGACTACATGAACGATTTGCTCAACTTCAAGAGTGGCCGGACGGCAGCGGCGGTAGCAGCCGGGGACTTTGGCTGCGGCACGAGTTCTTCCGAGGACCCGGGCGCACCCAGCACCGGCCCCTGCTACTCATCGCTCTATCAGGGATTTGGAACTCCGACCTATGAGATTGCAACCCTTGATACCGGCGTCTTTGCTCAGGACAACTGGAAGGTGACTCCGCGCTTGACGATGGAAATCGGTCTGCGCTGGGATTACGAGGCTCTTCCGCCCGCCAACCCCACGCTTACTGCTGCCACTGACCAAAGCGGCATTAACTTTGTGCCATATCCCGGCCTGAATAACAATCCCACCGACAAGACCAACTTCGGGCCTCGCGTCGGATTCTCGTATGACGTTACCGGCAAAGGCAACACCGTTGTGCGCGGCGGCTATGGCATGTATTACGGCCGCATCACCAATGGAAACCTCCTTCAGGTAAGGCTCGGCACTGGCAGCCCGCTCGGACAAATCAACCCGGAAATTGCAAAGAAGGGCACAAACAGCGCCGCATACCCCTTCGTTACGTTCCCGACCATTCTGTCGCAGTCCAGCTACGCCGGCACCATCACACCCACCTCCTACTTCCTGTCTCCCAGCCTGCGCAATCCTGAGGTGCAGGAATATGACTTGATGGTCCAGCAGGGAATTGGCAAGGGAACTTTCGTCCAGTTGAGCTACCTGGGAGCAATGGGCCGCCTGTTGCCCAACTTCCTCGATATGAACCTGAATCCAGCCACCAAGGCGACCGGTACGATGACCATTTCCGACGCATCGGGTCTAGGTCCTCTGGCGAACGGGGAGGTATTCCCCATTTCCCTCTACACCAGCTTTGGGAACGCCAACCTCTTCGGCGCGGCGGCCACGGACTATACGACCATTACCGAAATGGTCAGCAACGTCAACTCGAACTACAATGCCGGGGTGGTCGAGGTTCTCAATCGCTCGCTCAAGAGCCTTCAGTTCGACGCCAGTTACACTTGGTCGCACGCTCTCGATTTCGCGCAGAATGCCCTCACGGAAGGCTCAACGAACTCGTGGTACGATCCTTACGCGAATCCGCGCACCAACTACGGCGACTCCAGCTACAACGTTCCCAACCGGTTCGTGGCTTATGCGCTTTATAAGTTCCCGAACCTTCACTCAGACAGCTGGATTTCAAGAATCCTGATCAACGACTGGAACCTGGACGACAGCTTCCAGATGCAGAACGGGTTGCCTTATACAGCGGGCGCCAGCGGGTATGTCGCCAGCTCCTCTTTCAGTGACTGGAACGGCGCTTCCGGCACCTCTGTCATTCCGTTGATCGGGGTTAACACCAAACGGTATCCGCGCAAGATCGTCGATGATGCCCGCGTGGAGAAAGACATCTCGTTTGAGAGAGGCCGCAGCCTTCAACTCATGGCCAACATGTTCAACGTAGCCAACCACCAGAACATCGATGGCGTGGTAACGACGACTGCTTATGAGTTAGGCGGTTCCGGCACCGCCGGCACTGCGACCTTCCAGGGGCAGTCAAATGTTGTTGGGAGCACCAATATCGGCTTCGGCGTGCCGAACAGCTCGAACGCCAGCGGCTTCCTTTACACGCCGCGTGAAATTGAAATCGCCGCTCGCTTCAACTTCTAAGGCGGCTTAACCCATGAAACGCGGCGGCTTCGGTCGCCGCGCTTCTTTGTTGTGCGTCAAGGCATTTAGATAGAAATCAGCGCTTCTGCAATCAATTGTTAGGAAAGACTGTCGGTTTAGTGCTTAAAAATAATTTCACAATATCAAAACAACTTCACAGTGATATTGGTAAATTCGGGACAAGCTGATTGACCTTTGCAGATTAATGATTGAAAGAGTAATAGAGCGCGGATTAGAGTTGACTCATTCTCCAGTGGTGTCTTTGTTTCTCTGATCTTTTTGTTGCAGAGGGGTAAGTATGCTCTGTCCGAAGTGTCAGTCGTCGTCCGTTTCCGTCATTCCTGCCGAGATCCGGCTTTACCGCAATTGCCATCGCACATTGAGCCATCCGCCCATGACGCCCTCGCCCGACGTCCAGGTTTGCCTCGATTGTGGCTGGTCAGAGTTCTCGATTCCGCGCTCTTGGCTCTCTGCCGGCTGGTTGCGGTCGTTGAGGACGCAACCTGCGTCAACTGGGCCATCCATAGTCTCCACGAATGTGGCCGTGCCTGCGTCCTAGTTGAATAAATCGGGCCGCGAATGCCGCTTGGCGCAGTCACATGAGTTGAGTTGTCATTATTGACGTAGTCTGATCTCTCTATTGGGTACGAAAAAGGCCTCCAGCCGAAGCTGGAGGCCTTTGTTCTTGCTTTTGCGCCGCAGGCGCGTGCGCCTGGACGACCAGTCCGCCGGGAACCCCGGCGATAGGTCTTCGTCGCAGGGGTGGCTAGTACATGCCGTCCATGCCGCCGCCGCCGTGACCGCCGGCCGGAGCAGACTTGGGCTCCGGAAGCTCGACAATAAGAGCTTCGGTAGTAAGCAGAAGGCCTGCAATCGAAGCGGCATTCTGCAACGCAGTCCGCGTCACCTTGGTCGGGTCAATCACGCCGGCCTTCACCAGGTCCTCGAAAACCGAGGTCTGAGCGTTGTAGCCGTAGTGCGGGTCCTTCGATTCCAGCACCTTGGCCACCACCACAGCGCCCTCTTCGCCGGCATTGGCGACAATCTGGCGCAGAGGCTCTTCGAGTGAACGGCGTACGATGTTGGCGCCGATCTTCTCGTCGCCTTCGAGCGTCTTGATGAGCGCGTCCACCGCTGGAATCGCGCGAACCAGTGCCACGCCGCCGCCGGGGACGATACCTTCCTCGACTGCCGCACGCGTTGCATGGAGAGCGTCCTCGACGCGAGCCTTCTTCTCCTTCAGCTCGGTCTCGGTAGCCGCGCCGACCTTGATGATGGCAACGCCGCCGACCAGCTTGGCCAGCCGCTCCTGGAGCTTTTCCTTGTCGTAGTCCGAGGTGGTCTTCTCGATCTGCGCGCGGATCTCCTTCACACGGCCTTCGATTTCAGAGGCTTTTCCGCCGCCGTCCACGATGGTGGTATTGTCCTTGTCGATAGTGATGCGCTTGGCCTTGCCGAGGTCCTCGAGCTTCACGCCTTCCAGCTTGATGCCCAGATCTTCAGTGATGGCCTTGCCGCCGGTAAGAATGGCAACGTCGCCCAGAATCGCCTTGCGACGATCGCCGAAGCCCGGAGCCTTAACGGCAGCCACGTTCAGTGTGCCGCGCAGCTTGTTCACAACCAGGGTCGCGAGCGCTTCGCCCTCAACATCCTCGGCAATGATCAACAGCGGCTTGCCGCCGCGCGCAACTTGCTCCAGCAAGGGAAGGAGATCCTTCATCGCGCTGATCTTCTTCTCATAGATCAGGATGTAGGGTTCTTCCAGAATCACTTCAAGCCGCTCGGCGTCGGTGACAAAGTAAGGGCTCAGATAGCCGCGGTCAAATTGCATGCCGTCCACAGTCTCCAAGCCGGTGTGCATGGTTTTCGACTCTTCGATGGTGATGACGCCATCCTTGCCCACAACCTTCACGGCCTCGGCAATGATGTCGCCGATTTCCTGGTCGCCGTTGGCGGAGATTGCGCCCACCTGGGCCACGGAACCCTCGTTCACGGGCTTTGACAGCTTGCCAAGAGCGCCGCTGTCAGTCCACTTGCCGTCCTTGTCGCGGGTGCCGATGATGGTCGCCACGGCTTTGTCGATGCCGCGCTTCAGAGCTGTTGGGTTGGCGCCGGCTGCCACAGTCTTCACGCCTTCGCGGAAGATGGACTGCGCGAGAACCGTCGCTGTCGTGGTGCCGTCGCCGGCCACGTCGGAGGTCTTGGATGCGACTTCCTTCACAAGCTGAGCGCCGACATTTTCCATCGGGTCTTTCAGCTCGATTTCCTTGGCTACTGTCACGCCGTCCTTGGTGATGGTCGGCGAGCCGAACTTCTTCTCGATTACCACGTTCCGGCCCTTGGGCCCGAGCGTCGCCTTCACGGCGTCCGCCAGCGTGTTGACGCCGCGCAGGATCGCCTGACGGGATTCCTCACCGTGCAGAATCTGCTTTGCCATTTTTGTAACTCTCCTAATCAGTTGTCAGTACTCAATTGTGAGTGGTCAGCTTGCTAACCTAGCCAGCCACGCTAACTCCGCTGCCGCGCGCGGCGTTTACTTCTTGACGATGCCGAGAACTTCTTCCTCGCGCATGATCAGAAACTCCTCGCCGTCAATCTTGATTTCAGTGCCGGAGTACTTGCCGAATAGAATCTTGTCGCCCGCCTTGACGTCGAGCGGGAAGACCTTACCTTCGTCGTTAGATTTGCCTTTGCCAACGGCGATGACTTCGCCTTCCTGGGGCTTTTCCTTGGCGCTGTCGGGGATGATGATGCCCCCGCGAATGGTTTCGCCCTCTTCCAGACGGCGAACGAGGATGCGATCATGAAGCGGGGTGAACGTTGTCGCTACGGATGTTGATGCCATTGCTTCGCTTCTCCTTCACACGCGGAACAGGGGTGAGCCCCGCCGCGAGACTTCAGTGACTATTAAGAAAAACACTGTGGAATGTGGAGGTTGTGGCTACTGAGAGCAGAGCCGCAAACTCGTCGAGCAGTCCAGCTAGCCGTGTGCTAGCACTCATGCCTTCCAAGTGCTAACGATAGGCAAGTGGAGCAATCTTGTCAAGTGTTGTCTTGAAAATATGAGTGAATTGCGCTCAGATAGTGCTACGGATATCTTCCGGCGGTGTAAAAGGCTCCTTTGCGGCCCACGCACCTCGTTGAAGCCGCAAACTGGATCTGCTTGTGGTCCTCTATGATTCTGCAGTGTCGGTGGGTTATTTGACGCAAATGGTTCCTTCTAATTGGTCAAACTTCGACCTTTGGCCGGCAACGCGGAGGCTCCGTGCCTGAGACCATTTACAATGAGGACCATGGTTCGCCGTTTTCCATTTCGTCTCTGTGTTGTCGTGGCCTCGTTCGGCCTGATCCTCTCGTCGCTCGCTCTGAGCGCTCAGCAAAACACGTCCAACCGCGGCCGCAAGTACAAGACGCCGCCGCCCACCGCGCGCATTGAGGTCACTGTGGTGCGGGACTCCAGTGGCAAGCCCATTGAAAACGCCGCAGTCATCTTTCACCCCATGGAGGGCGAGAGGGACAAAGGCAACATGGAGTTGAAGACCAACGAGGATGGCAAGACCATCATCGATGTACTGCCCATCGGCGACACGGTGCGGCTGCAAATTATCGCCAAAGGGTTCCAGACCTTTGGTGACGACTACAAAGTCGACCAGGCTCAAATGTCGATCGATATCCGAATGAAGCGCCCCGGCGAGCAGTACTCCATCTACAAGAAGCATCCCGAGACTTCAGAGGGCGGCAAGAGCTCGTCTCCAGCTCCTGCGCCGACGGACAAGCCCGCCGCTCAGCCTGACCCGCAGCCCAGTCAGGCCCAGCCGAAGTAATTGTCGCCTCGGGCTGCATTGGCCGCCAAATCCACACAGTATTGAGAGGGTATGGATTGCAATGACCGACCAGCCTCTAAGCGGCAAATCGGCACTGGTCACTGGCGGTGCACGTCGCATTGGCCGCGGCATTGCACTTGCGCTCGCCGCAGCCGGCAGCGACGTGGCCATTACATTCCGTAGCTCTCACGCTGAAGCCGAGCAAACCGTTCGAGACATAGAGAATCTAGGCCGCGCCAGCCTGGCAATCGAGTGCGATGTGCGCTCCGAAGGCTCAGTGCGGTCGGCAGTCGCAGCTGCGGTGGGTCGATTTGGGCGGCTTGATCTTGCAGTCAACAACGCTGCTGTATTTGAGTCGTCCTCACTTGAAAGCCTCACATTGGAACAGTGGAATGTGGCCTTCGAGACCAATGCGCGCGGGCCTTTCCTGGTAGCACGCGAGGCGTTGCCTCATTTGCATGCTGTCGAAGGGCGCATCGTTAACATCGGCTCCCTGGGGGGAATTCATGCATGGGCCAGCCACGCTCACTATTGTGCCTCGAAGGCAGCGCTGCATTCGCTCACTCAAGCTATGGCAAAGTCCTTTGCGCCCGAGGTCAGCGTCAACTGTGTCGCGCCGGGTTGGATTGAGTTGGATGGAACGGAAAACGAGCGCGGCGGTGAGCAAGCGACGCACTTTGCCGCGAAAACGCCCATGCGACGGAATGGCAGCGTGGAAGATGTAGCCCAGGCAGTTCTTTTCTTTGCTGCGGGGCCGCACTTTATCACTGGCCAGATTCTCGTGGTAGACGGCGGGCTGGGGCTATAGGTCTGTTTTCGCGCCTCTAGGCTGCGTCGATTCATCTCGTGAAAAGTCGCTTGAAGAACCCGGTTTTGCGGACCTCTGAAGCTTTGCCGCCTGGATTTGCGGAGGGATTCGTGCCGGATGGGCCAGAGAATTTCCTGGCGCGAAACTTTAGCGGCACACGCTCCCAAAGACCCACGGGCTCTGGCTGAGCAGGCAACGGGGCGCCATCAACGGCGGCCCGCGGGTTGGTCACGCACAGTCGTCGCGCCGTCTCTTCACCCGCCTTTTGAACTACGTAGTCGTAGCCCTTCTTCAGGTGCGGCCGCCGTCCGGTCATGTTGTGGGCATCGCTGGCCAGAAAGTGAATCCAGTCGCGCTCCAGCAGTTCGTTGGAAAAAGCTTCCGCCGTCTTGCCGAATCGACCATAGAGCGAGCCGGCCGTTACCTGGACCAGACTCCCGTGACGCATCCACTCCGCAAGCATCTCGGGCTGGCCCAGCAGCGCCGAATACCTCTCAGGATGAGTGATGATCAGCGTATAACCTACCGATTGCAGCATGAACATGGCGTCACTGATCTGCGGGGGAATTGAAGCGTCGGCGAACTCGATCAGCAGGTAGCCTTTGCCGTCGATCGAATGGCGCAAGGGGTTGGCAGCGGCATCATAGATATTCTCAGCGGTCATGTGGAAGTCGCATGCAAGGCTCAAATTCATCCGGCCTTCGAGCATTTCGCGCAGCTCGGCATAACGCTCTTCGACGAGTTTGGATTGGTAGGGGTAACGCTCGCTGGCGTGGGGCGTGCAAACAATATGAGTCACGCCTTCGGCTACGGCCGCGCCCGCCATGGCGAGAGACGTTTCCAGGTCGGGCGATCCGTCGTCCACTCCCCAGATCAGATGCTGATGGATGTCAATCACTCCACACCATCTTCCCACTTCTTGCCTAAGGCCGCTTGATTTGCTCGCCGGAAGTTGCAGGCGATGAGCAGGTAAAGTCACCCCCACGCCGGTTGTTCCGCCCCTGACCCCGCGCTTCTGCGGGCTAGCCATCAGTGGCCTTGCCGATGGTATACTCACAACGTCAGGCGCGTGCCGCGCCACCATTTTCTCGACTACTGAGGTTCACATGTCCGGCCACTCAAAATGGGCCACTATTAAGCACAAGAAGGGCGCGCTGGATGCTAAGCGCGGCAAGATATTCACTCGCCTCCTCAGGGAAATCGCCGTGGCGGCCAAAGGCGGCGGCAACCCCGATACGAATGCCCGGTTACGAACGGCTGTTCTGGCGGCCAAAGCCGAAAATATGCCAGCAGATAACATCAAGCGTGCGATTCAGCGAGGCACTGGCGAGTTGGAGGGCCTTACCTACGAAGAGATCACCTTTGAAGGCTACGGTCCCGGTGGCGTAGCCATCATCGTGGATGTGCTGACTGACAACCGCAATCGCGCAGTGAGCGAAATCCGCCACGCCTTTGCAAAAAATGGCGGAAATTTGGGCGAGTCCGGCTCGGTTCGCTTCATGTTCCACAAGAAAGGACTTATTGCCGTCGAGAAGGATGCGGCCACGGAAGAGAAACTGATGGACATTGTGCTCGAACATGGCGGCGAAGACCTGAACGACGAGGGTGATACCTGGGAGATAGTCTCCGATCCGGCCGACCACGAAGCCGTTGCAGCGGCCGTGAAGGCTGCCGGGATCCCCACTGTAATGAGCGAGGTGACCATGGTTGCCTCCACCTACACCAAGTTGGAAGGTAAAGAGGCCGGCCAGATGATTCGTCTGCTCGAGGTGTTGGAAGACTGCGACGACACACAGAATGTTTATTCGAACTTCGACATGGACGCCGAACAGATGGAAGCGGCGGCAGGCTAAGAAAGCGCCTGAAGGCGTTGGAAAGGCCGCCCGGTAGTGGCGGCCTTTTTGTGGAGATTCAAGAATTTTCGTTAAGGGAAGGGAAGAACGTTGACCCGAATCGGAAAGCTTTTCGTCATAGTTTTGATGTGCGGAGCTGTCGCGGCAAAGTTAGACAGCGCCGCTGCACAAACTTCAGGCACTACAGCGACCGTTGCCACACCAACAGCGGAAAATCCTGTCGCCCAGGTACGTGATGCCAGGAGCTGGGAGTACGGCCCATTTGTCAATTGGGGAACAGGAATAGGCGATCGCTCGGATTACAAGTTCTTTTGGGGCGGTTTCCAACTGGCCAAGCCTCTTACCCCGGTTCTTCATGCCGGCGTTTTTAGCGGCCAGTTCGAGTTCGGCGGTAACATCACGCCTCTTTGGCAGGCTTATACACCGGCCCCGCACACAGCACAGTACAACTGTATCCTTAGCGGCACGCCCATTCCCTGCACTTTGCCAGTCGCCGGCGGCACCTATCGTGGCGTCAGCCTTACGCCGGTAATCTTCCGCTGGAACTTTCTCACGAAATCGCGGCGCGTACAGCCTTGGTTTCAGGCAGCGGGCGGACTCATCTACACCACCCGCCGATTTCCGCCGAGCTTTTCGAGCACAACGACACCGCCGATTTACACCGTTGACGGCTCGACCAGTGTTTGGAATTTTTCGCCGCAGGGCGGAGTTGGCATTCACTATTTCACACGCGACAGGCGCTCGATTGATCTTGCTTTAAATGCGGTGCATATTTCCTCAGCCTCGTTGGGCGATCGCAATCCGGGCGTTAATGCCAGCCTACAGGTGCAGGTGGGGTATACCTTCTGGAAGTGATTGCGAGTTAGGTAGGCGCTTTGATTGGGCGCGGTTGAGCTGTGCCCGTCAATGCCAGGGCTAATGAGACGATGAGCGAATCGGTTGTCGAGTGCGTTCCCAACTTCTCTGAGGGCACAGACGCCCGGCGAGTCGAGGCCATTGTGGCCGCGATGCGTGTCGAAGGGGTGCATCTGCTCGACTGGTCGATGGACGCTGACCATAACCGCTCGCTGGTAACCCTAGCAGGGGAACCCGCTGCGATGGTTGAGGCCGCAGTGCGCGGAGTGGGCAAGGCTGTAGAACTGATCAATCTGACCCGCCAACAAGGGGTTCACCCGCGAATCGGCGCGGCAGACGTGGTCCCCTTCGTTCCCATCTCCGGCATCAAACTCGAGCAGTGTGCATTGCTTGCCCGCCAGGCCGGACTGGAAATCTGGCGGCGCTTCGGAGTGCCGGTGTTCTTTTACGGGGCAGCGGCAGCTCGGCCTGACCGAGCCAACGTGGATGAGGTCCGCCGCGGCCAGTTCGAAGGGTTGCGCGAGGCCGTCTCCAAAGATTCTTCCCGTCGGCCCGACATAGGCGGACCTAACCTCCATCCCACCGCTGGCGCTTGCGCAGTTGGCGCCCGCAAGCTCCTGGTGGCCTACAATATCTACTTCAATTCAGCGGACGTCGCTATGGTACGAGCGATTGCCAAAGGAATCCGCGCCGACTCCGGCGGTCTCAAAGGCGTCAAAGCCATGGGAGTCCTGGCTCACGGCCGCGCACAGCTCGCCATGGACATTACGGATATTGATGTCACGCCCCTCTCGCAGGTCTACCGCGCCGTTTCGGCGTTGGCGGCGCGTCACAAAGCCGTGCCTGTCGAGGGCGAAGTCATCGGATTGCTTCCAGAAGCAGTCTGTGAGCGGGATAGCGAGTGGATGCGTCAATTGACTGGGTTCGACGCGCCAACCAAGATTCTGGAGCGCCGACTAGCGGCTCCAATGGCCTGGCCGGAAGAGGGATGAACGTCGATTCGGCTCCTAAGGGTGCATCAGGCACATCGCAACGCGTAAAATGAAGGTGGAATAGGAACGGGGTTGTTGGCCATTGAGTACGTGAAGGCGCGCGTCTAATCGCGACCTTCCATCATGGATTCAATAACTTTCGTGACTGTGGAGGATGATTTTGTTAAAGGCTTTCCTGAGGTTTTCAATTCTGGCTATGTTAGTTGCCGCAGCCGCATCGGCGCCAGCGGCGCAGTTGTCAACCGATGCCCGCACGGCCATTCCGCACGATGTTCAACAGTTAGTCGCCATTGACTACCACGCCATGCAAAACTCGACTTCGGCCATGGATTTGCGGGACCGCGTTATGCCGCCGGGACTGAAGCGCTTTGAAGATGCGCTGCACAAATCGGGCTTGAACGAGAATCACGATGTGGAAGAATTGGCGTTTGCACTCTTCCGCCCAAAGAGTGAAGGCGATCAACTGGATACCGTAGGCATTGCACAGGGCCAGTTTTCAACACAAGATATTTTAGCCAACTTCCGCGCGCAGAAACTAAAGGCCACCCTGGTGCGCACTAACAGGATCTATCCGCTGGCAAAAACCGGGATGGTGGTTTGCTTTGTTGACCCCTCTACCATGGTGTTTGGCGACTCTGAAGCAGTCACGAAGGCCCTTGATGCTCGCGACGGCATGGCGCCCAGTCTGGAGAGCAACGGGCCGATGATGGATGCGATGAATTCCGTTGACTCCGAGCCCCTTTGGAGCATCCTCGACCAGAAGGGTA
>JBAPYY010000033.1:0-2755 GCA_049284975.1 Occallatibacter sp. | reverse complement strand
GCATGGAAGAGAGCGTCATCAGCATGCAGGAGATATTCATTTTCGATAAGAAAGGGATTGGACCTGACGGTAAGGTCATCGGTGTATTCCAGCCGACTCGCATCCGTCCCCGGTTCCTTGAACGGCTTCGCATTTCGGGTATCGTCCTGCCACCGGTCTTGTTTGAGCGTGAAACTCAGGTCAATTGAGCGGAAAGGAGGGCAGCAGTTATGGGATTGATCATCGGATTGACGTTCCTCGGCGTGTTCTCGGTCATCGCTTTGGTTTTGGTGGCCATTGGAAGCAAGGCCTCAGAGCAGGCCAAGCAGGTGCACGCCTCACTGGACTCGGCTCTGGCGACTGACAGGCTGGAAGATCGCGACGCGCTTATCAATCTTCGCAAGACTGAGCAATTCAGCGCGATCCCGTGGCTCAACAAGAAGCTCGATCAGATCGAGTTGGCGCCTCGGATCCAGTCGCTGCTCTATCAGGCAGATCTCAAATGGAGCACGGGAGGCATGCTTGCCGGTTCTGGCTTGTGCTTTGCACTTCCCGCTTATCTGGCCTACCTACGCCTGAATTCCATTTTAATGGCCTTGCCGGTTGGCCTGCTCATGGGCTGCGCGCCCCTTTTATTTGTACTTTATAAGCGCGGCAAACGTCTTGATGCGTTTCAGCAAGGGTTGCCGGAGGCGCTGGACTTGATGGTGAGCGCTCTTCGCGCCGGGCATAGTCTCGTTGCCGCAATTGGCTCAGTGGCCCGTGAATGCATCGATCCAATCGGCTGTGAGTTCAGAGCGTGTTTCGATGAGCAAAACTATGGCCTTGAACTGAAGACCGCTCTGGACAACCTGATCAACCGAGTCCCGCTTCAGGATCTCCGCATTTTCGCAACCGCGATCCTGATTCAGAAAGAGAGCGGGGGAAACCTTGCCGAGGTTCTGGACAAGACAGCCCATGTCATCCGGGAACGCTTCCGCCTCAAGCGGCAGGTTGGTGTTCACACAGCCCAGGGGCGCATGACAGGTTGGGTACTCACGCTTCTCCCTGTATTGCTGGGAACGCTTCTGTATTTGGTGAATCCTGAAATGATGAGCATCTTGTGGAAGAATCCACTCGGCATCAAGATGCTCTGGACGGCCGGCATCATGATTGTGATTGGCGGTTTGATCATTCGCAAAATCGTCAATATGGACGTTTGAGAGGGGTTCTATGGGACTTGCGATTTTCACATTCTGTGTGATTTTTCTTCTGATTGTGAGCGGAGGACTGCTCCTCTTCTATCGCGAGGAGATGCTTAAGCGCATTTCCGAAGCAATCAACCCACAGCAGCAGCAGCCCAAACAGAAATCCCTGATGAGCTCCATCCAGCAGACAGGCCTTTCGATTGGCGGCGTGATCGAGCGCTTCGAGAATGTCTTGCCGAAGAGCGAAGCCGAGGTCTCCGTTGTCACCTCGCGCCTGCAGCGCGCGGGTTACCGCGATGAGTCAGCGATCAAAATTTTCTATGGGTCGAAAGTATTGGTTCCAATTCTGTTTTGCCTTCTGGCGCTCGTTACAGGACTGTTCCGCCTAAGTCCGATTTTCGTGATTATCTTGTGTCTTGGCCTGGGCTTTCTGCTGCCGGATTTCTGGCTGGGAAGGCGAATCAAGACCCGCCAGAGCAAGATCAGGCGCGGCCTGCCGGATGTGCTTGATTTGCTGGTGATCTGCATCGAAGCCGGGCTGAGCCTGGATCAGGCGACGGCGCGCTCCTCAGTGGAATTGAAACAAGCTCAACCGGAACTGTGCGATGAGTTGAGCATTGTGGTGCTGGAGCAACGAGCTGGACGCCCGCGCGGCGACGCCTGGAAGCATTTGGCGGAACGCACCGGCGTAGACTGCGTGCGCAATCTTGTTTCCATGCTGGTTCAGGCGGAAGCATTTGGAACGAGCGTCGCCAAGACGTTGCGAATTCACAGCGACACTCTCCGAACACAGCGAGTGCAGGCTGTGGAAGAGGCTGCGGCGAAAACAACCATCAAGCTCATTTTCCCGCTTGTATTTTTTATCTTTCCCTCGCTTTTTGTGGTGGTTCTTGGGCCCGCGGTGATCTCCATTATTGAGTCGTTCAAAGTTTTCAGTCAATGAGGGAAGGAGGAATTGCTATGGACACTACCATGATAGTCCGGGTTGTTGCCGGTGTGCTGGTCGTCGTCATTTTGATTGTTCTGATCCAGCGTCGCCGTACGCGGACCAAGTAACTCGGGTCGCAGTCTTTTTTGGCGGCACCGCAAAGTCTCGTGTCACTGGCCGGTCTGCAGTTGTTTGGGGTCGGCGATTTTTCCACTTAAGCTGCCGGCGCAGCTTTTGACTGGCTCAAGCCGGAGAGCGCAACAAGGAAGTTGTTTTAAGAAAGAGGAATTGCATGGACACTACCATGATAGTCCGGGTTGTTGCAGGTGTGCTGGTTGTCGTTATCCTGATTGTCTTGATTCAGCGTCGCCGTACGCGGACCAAGTAATAGCAGGCGTTTTGCGAGTGGGCCGGTGGCGCGGAGAAGTTGAGCGAGTTCGCTGGCCGACTCGAAAATTTCAGTGGCGAGGGGCGCGGTTGTGTTGGCACTGAGTGACTCCGTTCCATACCCGGCAACGGGCGGCGGAGGTAAGCTCTTGCACAGTTCCGAGGTCGGCGCCTTAGTTTTCTCCGCGCCGGGCGAAGCAGGATTCGTGCATGATTCAATGCCCAACGAGAAAGGACTGCATGAGTGTTTTTGGCGGAGAGGTTGAATTAACGG
>JBAPYY010000032.1:0-1798 GCA_049284975.1 Occallatibacter sp. | reverse complement strand
GGGCACGAGACCCCACTTCATGAGTGCCAGAAAACGTTCGCCTGTGTCGTGATCGAGGCGAACGACCGGCTGAATGCTGTCTGGAGAAATGTTGTAGGAGGGCGCAAGGCGGGTACCGTTGATCTCGTAATATTCGTCGTTGAACACATCGGTATTGTGGGTATGGAACCACTCTGCGATCCGCTGCTTATCCGCTCTCCGCCCGTATCGTCCGCACATAAACCGAGGCTACCACCTTACTGTCTGCCCACTCGATCCAGAATCATTCTGGCCAAGTTCACGCTGTCGGAGATCACGGCGGCGAGGCGAGGAGACAGCCGGCTTATATCCGGGTCTCGGGCCAGACGAACGGCCGCTATGATTGCGGCGGCAATGACCAGCGTCGACTTCATTCGCGTCTGTTCTTGCATTTGCTCCGCCCAAGCCTCCCGCTCTCTGGCAATAGCTCGCTTCATTTCACCCATCAGAGCACCACTGAGCGCACCCGTTTGGGGCCTAGTTTGTACGAGAGGTTGCCCCGAAAGATCTCCGATGGCAGATAGTTTCTCTTCTCTTCGCAAAGCGGACACTGTGCAGCAATCCAGGTGTCTGGCATGACGCCAACAGGCGCCGGGATGTTTTCACCGCATTTCTTACAGCGAATTGTGAAATCGCACTGCCGAGTTGGCGGAAGGTTGAACACGAAGAACAGTATAGGAGAATAAAAGGCGAACGTTCAATGTGGATTGCTTCGGTCAGATTGGGGAGACGAGGCCGGAAGTCCATAAGTTTAACCATTACAATTGGTTAGATCGCAACATATTGATCTCCCGGCGGCGATCTGGCAGTATAAAGACCTAAGTGATCGGTCCGCCATGCGAATTGCATCTTCCCCCACCCTTCGCATCGCAGCCGGTTTGCTCGTAGCCGTCCTGCTGAGTGTTGTCGGGTATCAAGTTGCCCGACGGCTGAGTTCTCATGGTCCAGAGGCGCTGCTGAAGCAAGCCGACGGCTTGTTGCGGTTCCTTGGCGCCGCTGAAACCGAGCCCTCCCATTTGTTAATCGAGCAACTACCCCATACGTTCTCAGTGGCGCGGCACGTATTGGCCGCCTCAGAGCCCTTACACGCCGCAATCAGATGCACAAGCCCAATGGCAAGTCATGATTCCATCGTTGATCTCCTGCTCACTCCGGATCTTTCCTGGCATATGCCTACTTTGAGCAGGCGACCGGTCGCCTCACGTTAGCCGAACTGCAGCGGAAGATTGCAGGCCCTCGCTCTTACGAAGAGCTGATTCACCTGACGCGATGACTCGAATGCAACTTTTTCGCATTGGCAAGCGAATAGCTCTTGCCTTCCTGGCGCTGATTATCGTCCTGGGCGGAGTGTATTACTACGCCGTTATGCCGCGCCGGCCTCACGTTCCCGCGGGATCGGCCGAGGACCTAATGTTCCGGGCCGACACTCTTGCGTGGAACGACCGATGGGAAGAGGCTGCGCCGCTCTATCAGCGCGCCGAAGCCCTATTTCGTGCCCAAGGAAATCAGGCCAAAGCCCTGTATGCAGCCGTGAGCCAGATCCCGCCCGATCAATCCGTGGATATCCCGGCTACGATCTGGGCCCTCACAAGCGATCTGACCCAACCCGGAGCTTCTGACCCCGAGACGCGGCTCCGCATTCTCACCGTGCGTGGAATCCTTCAGACAAACCAAGACGCCGCGCAGGCACTCGCAACGTGGGAAGAGGTCGAAAGGCTTGCAAGGAAATTGCATCACTACGAGCTGGCAACGCGGGCTATCGGTGAACAAGGGATTGCGG
>JBAPYY010000031.1:0-3320 GCA_049284975.1 Occallatibacter sp. | reverse complement strand
GATTGAAACAATTCGAAAATTCGATCCGGAAACGCAACGCTCGCAATCGGGGCTGGACGAAACGCAGTTTCTCCCGCTGACCGAAACGCCGGTAACCGAGCGCCTGCTTGCCGCCGTCCATGGGCGGCTGAGCCGGCAGCGAGTGGAGTTGGCCGGTGAAGATGACGAGATGGCAGCCGAAATGGCGGCCGCCGGTGGAGTCAGCGTTTTTCCGGGGTGGGAATTTTTCTCCGCGGTAGCTGGAGCGGATAAGTCGCTGCTGACTCTGTTGCCTAAGTGCGCGCTGTTTATCGAAGAGCCGGCAATGGTGCACAACCAGATTGATCGCTGGTGGAACAAGGTAGAGCAGCGGCATGAAAGGTCCGGGATTGGTTCGCTCATAACACCCGAAGACATTTATCTGCGTCCCGAGGTCTTGCAGGCTGCGCTTGACACACACATGGGCCTCGACCTTGACCAGCTTGGCGTTGTGGACGTTTTGGACGATGACAACACGCTGGGCGAAATTGAACTGAACACGCGGCCCACGCTCCGGTTTCATGGTTCGATTCCCGCGCTTACCGAGCAACTGCGAACGCTGATGACTGCCGAGACGCGGGTTGTGCTGGCCGCGCCGCATCAGGGCGATGTGGAGCGGCTGGCCAAGGTGCTGCGCGAGTATCAGATTCCTTACAGGTTGGGCAGCCGCAATCCTCGCCCCGGCGAGACAGTGTTGGATGAAACAAGTTACATGGCTGGCGATCTGCGCGTGCCTGTGATTGTCAGAACCTCGCTGGCTTCGGGAGTTAGCTTCGGCGATTCGAATCTGATTTTATTTGGCGCCAATGATCTCTCCGACGATGCGGATGTTGCCGCGCGTCCGGAGCCGAAGCGGTCGAAGACGGCGGCGTTCGTCTCCGATTTTCGCGACCTGGGTATTGGCGATTACGTAGTTCACGTGGAGCATGGAATCGCGCAATACCAGGGCCTGAAGGAGATTGTGCAGGACGAGTTATCCGTTGAGTTCATGATCCTGGAGTTTGCCGAAGCTGCCAAGTTATACGTTCCGCTGACTCGATTGGATCTGATTCAGAAGTATCGTTCAACGGATGCGGGACCAGCCCCGGTGCTGAACCGGCTCGGTTCGCAGCAATGGACCAAAACAAAAGCAAGGGTCCGCAAAGCCATGCAAGACATGGCCGGGGAGTTGTTGAAGTTATACGCCGAGCGCACCACTGCACAAGGAACGGCGTTTTCCAAAGACAACGAGTTTCAGCGGCAATTTGAAGACTCATTCGATTACAGCGAAACAGAAGACCAATTATCGGCGATACGCGCCATTAAGTACGACATGGAATCGACTACGCCGATGGATCGCCTCTTGTGCGGCGACGTAGGTTATGGAAAAACAGAAGTGGCTATGCGCGCGGCTTTCAAAGCCGTGCAAGACGGCAAACAGGTTGCGGTACTGACGCCTACAACGATTTTGAGTTTTCAACACTTCGAGACATTTAAAAAGAGATTTGCGCAGTTTCCCATCAACGTGGAAATGATCTCGCGCTTCAGGAACCGAAAAGAGCAACTGGCCATCGTCGAGCAGGTGGAGGCGGGCAAAATTGACATCCTGATCGGCACGCACCGGTTGCTCTCGAAGGACATTAAATTTCAAGATCTTGGGCTGCTGGTCGTGGATGAGGAGCAACGCTTCGGCGTGCGCCACAAAGAGCGGCTGAAACAAATGCGTAAGGAGATTGATGTGCTGGCGATGAGCGCGACGCCTATTCCGCGCACGCTGCACATGTCGCTGGTGGGCCTGAGGGACATGAGCGTGATTGAGACGCCGCCCAAGGATCGCATGGCGATTCAAACGGTGGTTGCGAAATTCGACGAAAAGATTGTGCGCTCCGCCGTCGAGGTCGAGTTGGAACGCGGCGGGCAGGTTTACTTCGTGCATAACCGCGTAGATTCGATATACGAAATCGCGTCGAGGATTCAAGAGCTTGTGCCCGCGGCACGTGTTTGTGTGGGTCACGGGCAGATGAGCGAGACGGAACTGGAACGCGTTATGCTGGCCTTCATGCGTCACGAATACGACGTACTTGTGGCCACAACGATCATCGAGAACGGGCTGGATATTCCGCTGGCCAATACAATGCTTATCAACCGCGCGGACCGGCACGGATTGAGCGAGTTATATCAGTTGCGCGGTCGCGTAGGCCGGTCGAACAGACGCGCCTATGCGTACCTGCTGATTCCGCCGGAACAGGAACTGACAGAGATTGCGCGCAGGCGGCTCGCGGCGCTGAAAGAATTCAGCGACCTGGGAGCGGGCTTCAAAATCGCCGCGCTGGACCTGGAACTGCGCGGCGCGGGCAACATGCTGGGCGGCGAGCAGAGCGGCCACATCGAGGCAGTGGGATTCGAGTTGTACACGTCGATGCTGGAAGCCGCCGTAAAGGAAATGAAGGGCGAAACCAACGAGGAACGCCCGGCCACGCAGCTCAATTTGGGAATAGCGCTGCGTATCGATGAGAGTTATGTGCCGGAAGAAAATCAGCGTCTGCGGCTTTACAAGAAAATCGCGGGTTCGACGAGTGAAGCAGCCGTTGCCGAGGTGCGCGCCGAGATGGAAGACCGCTATGGCGCGCCGCCGGATGCGACGGTGTACCTGCTGGAGGCTTCGCTGATACGCCTCGAGTGCGAACGGATTGGCATTGCGCAAGTGGATCGTAAGCGTACAGAACTGCACATTCGTTTCACAGAGAATGCGGCCATTGACCCTCAGACCCTGATGCGCCTGATAGCCCGCAATGCCAAACGCGGCGCGCAGTTCACGCCGCAGGGTCTGTTGAAGTATCCTTTGGCAGCGACGCGGAGCGATGAGGTCCTGCTCGAGATTCACGAACTGCTAGCCAACCTGGCCCCTGCGCCAGTGAGTGCATAGGAAATAGAGTTGAAGATGAGAGGAAATATGAAGAGATTCGTTGCGCAGTTTGCGATTGGAGTGTTTATGCTTTCGGCGATCCCTGCTCGTGCCGCAAATAAGGACTGGAAAGAGAAATTCGAGAAGGTTTCCGATGAGTATTTTGACCAGGTGTATTTTCACTATGCGCCGACAAACGGAACGCTGGTTGGCTATCACCAATACGACGCGCAACTGGAAGACTATTCGCGCAAAAATATTGATGCGGAGATTGCCGCTCTGAAGGTTTTTGAAAAACGCGTAGAGGCGATTCAACCAGATGCCGCTGCCGCCGATTTCGTTCCTCGAACTGACCGGGAGATTGTGCTTTCGAATATTCGGTCACAATTACTCACTCTTGAAGTAATTCGTCCGTGGG
>JBAPYY010000030.1:0-3874 GCA_049284975.1 Occallatibacter sp. | reverse complement strand
GCCAAGTCGGCAGTGATTTCCCGAACGCCGTTGCGCCTGTTGCGCCCCGCGCCGTTCTCCCGCCGCCATGCCGGATAGCCGCCCCACAGCTCGTCACCGATAAGGTGCACCTGCGTTGAGCCTACATATCGGTCTAAAGCGCCTTCGATAATGGCGCGAACTTTCCTGGGCCGCGCCGCGCTGATCTCTCCGCGTTTCGCTCGCGCCTCCTGGATCAGCAGATACTCTCTCCCCACCTCGCGGAAGGGATGGTTGAACACAGGAACGTCATGCTTCAAGCGAAACCGGATGTCTGCGTCCTGGTCGAAGGCGCGTTCCCGCGCCACCTCGATGTCGGTCGTCTTGAGCGAAACCGTCTTGTAGCGGTCGGCCTTGGGGATCTTCATGCGGCAATACCACATCCGATGATCCACGTCGCCACGCCGGAAGAGAACCAGGCCCGGCTTGAGTTCCGATTTGTCGGTGACGAATGCCATGTTCGCCTTTGTCTTTTTCGATGCGTCCTGTGCAGATTCCGTGCAGATTTTTCCGGCAAGTCATTGACTCTGCGTATCTGTGCAGGACTCGTATAGAGGATAGCAAAATATTATGTTGCTTATTTATAAATATTTACGATATAGTTGTCATCCTGAGCGGAGCGTAGCGAAGTCGAAGGACCTGCATTTGTCTTTGCATTTGCTTTTGCTCTTGTTATTCCTTATCAGTGCTCTGAAAAGCAGCCCTCATCCGCCCGCAATTGCTCCAATTATCAGCAGCGGCTCCGCGCCCGACGCAACTGCATCCGGCAGAGGAGCATCCGTCGCGTCATGCGACAGATCCTGCTCGCAGGCAAAGAACCGCAGAAACGGCCGCCGATCCTGCGTCACATGGTCGCGAGTCGTCCCGAGCAGCATCGGATAGCGGCCTTCGAGCGCATCCAGCACCCGCCGCACCGTCACCGGCTCGCCGATCTCAACCTCAACTTCGGCTCCCACTTGCGCCAGTGTGCGGAGGTGGTACGGCAGAATAACTCGAACCGTCCGCATCGCGCCGCTCATGCCAGCGTCTGCACCTCAACCGAGAGCACCGCCGGCAAATCCCGCACAATCGGTGTCCAGTTGTCGCCCGCATCGGCCGAGGCGTATACCTGCCCGCCTGTAGTCCCGAAATAAACGCCGCACGCGTCCAGCGCGTCCACCGCCATTGCGTCCCGCAGCACGTTCACATAACAGTCCTTCTGCGGCAGTCCCTTCGTCAGTGCCTCCCACTCGTTGCCGCCCGTCCGGCTGCGGTAGACCCGCAACTTTCCCTCCAGCGGAAAATGCTCCGAATCGCTCTTGATCGGCACCACGTACAAGGTCTCCGGCTCGTGCGCGTGTACATCAATCACGAAACCGAAGTCGGTGGGCAGGTTGCCGCTAACTTCCTGCCAACTCTCGCCCGCGTTGTCGCTGCGCATCACATCCCAATGCTTCTGCATGAAGAGCACGCCGGGGCGCTCGCGGTGCATGGCCACATGATGAATGCAGTGGCCCACCTCTGCCGTGGGGTTGGGCATAAAGTTCGACACCAGTCCCTTGTTGATCGGCTTCCAATTCTTGCCGCCGTCATCCGTGCGAAACGCTCCCGCCGCCGAGATCGCAATATACATCCTGCCCGCATCGCTTGGATCCAGAATGATAGTGTGCAGGCACATTCCGCCCGCGCCAGGTTGCCAATGCGGCCCGGTATCGTGGCCGCGCAGCCCGGCCAGCTCCAACCACGTCGCGCCGCCGTCCGATGACTTGAACAGCGCCGCGTCCTCCACTCCCGCGTACACCAGATCAGGATCGCCGAGCGACGGCTCCAGATGCCACACGCGTTTGAACTCCCACGGATGCGCCGTGCCGTCGTACCACTGGTGCGTTCCGGGCACACCGTCATAAGTAAACTTGTTTCCCACGGGCGCCCAGTTCGCTCCACCGTCTTCCGAGCGCTGAATCTGCTGCCCAAACCAGCCGCTGCACTGCGACGCATACAGCCGGTTCGGGTCCGCCGGAGATCCCTTCAGGTGATAAACTTCCCAGCCCGTAAACAGCGGCCCGCTCACCTGCCAATCTTTCCTCTTGCCGTCTGAAGTCAGGATGAATGCGCCCTTGCGCGTTCCCACAAGTACCCGTACAGTGCTCATGGCTCTCCTTTTCTCCCCGCTCCGGCATCCTCGCACCGGACGTCCGCAAGGTTCTTTCCGAGATTCTTGCCTACCCCCCGCCGAAAACGCAAGCAAAATCCGCCGCACCCAACGGCCCCAGCTCCCATTCGCGCCCAACTGCGCCAATGCTCTAAACTCGAATCTGGAACCCTTGATGATGAAGCTTTTTGGCGGCAAAAAAGACACACCGGATAACCCCGCGCCCGACGCCGGCCCCGCCGAGACCCCCAAATCCGGCCTCTTCAGCCGCATGAAGCAGGCCGTCTCGCGCACCCGCGAGTCGCTTTCGTCCCGCATCGAGACCGTCATCGCTCTCACCCGCACGGTCGATGAATCCACCCTCAACGACCTTGAAACCGTTCTGCTTTCGAGCGACCTTGGCGTGCAAACCACCACAGCCATCCTCGAAGCCCTGCGCGACCGCGCCCGCCGGCAAGCTATCGAAGGCGGAGACGAGTTGCGCGATCTGCTCAAGGCTCAGATCCGCGCAATCCTTGAAGCCCCCATCGCCAACCAATCCAGCTCTTCGCCCTCAGATGGCCCTCACGTCACCTTCCTCGTCGGCGTCAACGGCACCGGCAAAACCACATCCGCGGGCAAACTGGCCGCCTGGCATCGCGCACAAGGCCGCACCGTCCTCCTCTGCGCCGCCGACACCTTTCGCGCCGCGGCCATCGAGCAGTTGGAAGTTTGGGCTGGGCGCTCCGGCGTCGAGATGATCAAAACCCGCCACGGCGGCGACCCCGCTGCGGTTCTTTATGACGCAATCTCCTCCGCCAAGGCGCACAAAATCGACGAGTTGATTGTGGACACCGCTGGACGCCTGCACACCAAATCCGGCCTCATGGACGAGTTGGACAAGATGCGCCGCACGGCGGCAAAGTTGATTCCCGGCGCGCCGCACGAAGTTCTGCTGGTGATGGACGCCACCACCGGCCAAAACGGATTGCAACAGGCGCGGCAATTTACTCAGTCCGCAGGCGCCACCGGCATCGTGCTCACCAAGCTCGACGGCACGGCCAAAGGCGGCATCGCCGTGGCCATCGCCCAGGAACTCAACCTGCCCGTCCGCTTCGCCGGCGTCGGCGAGCAGATGTCCGACCTGCTGGAATTTTCGGCTACGAATTTTGTGGATTCGCTGCTGGGATAAGATCGCCTAACTGCAAAGACCGACTCGCGGGAACTAATCTCCGGCTTGCCTATAATACATCCAGTAAATGGAATAAAATATCTGACTATGGATAAGTCCGCTTTCGTGAAACGACTCTACGCGATTATGTGCGGTGGCGCATGTGTGCTGCTGGTCCTGGTCTGGGTGTTCATAGAAGGTGGTCTATCGCTACGAGGATTTGCCGTGGCAGTTTTGATCTGCTGGATCGCTATGTTCATCGTGTCCTTTACTTTGATCAGGTCGGGCAGCGGTCAGACGAAGATCTCCGGAGGAAACAAATTGCCAGCGGCGTTCCGACAGAAGCGATCGATCAGGAACGATGCGTCAAAAACATACGCAGCATGAAGAAACTCATCGCGGTGTTCGCTGTTCTTTTGGGATATGGGGTATTAGCAACACAGGGTGACCCACTGCTGCCTCGAGCCATGGGTGCAGCTTTCGATGTATTTATCTTGGCTGTGTGTATACATTCCTTAATTCGGTCGCGAAAGAAGTTGAAAGAGATTACAGCAGGTGCTGCGACAATGTCCTCT
>JBAPYY010000029.1:0-1672 GCA_049284975.1 Occallatibacter sp. | reverse complement strand
AGCTAACCGAAGAGATACGCAAGAATTCAGTCTGCCGAAATTTTGAGACTCGGTATCGAGGAGCGGACGGAGCATTGCGCTGGGGTTTGCTGTCGGTGTCGGCTATCGAGATGAACGGCATTCCCTGCATTCTATCCGTCACGCGAGACATCACCGATGCCAAGTTAGCCGAAGAGCGCTTGGTTGCGGCGACCGATGCCCTGCGGGTGAGCGAAGAACGCTACCGTACCGTCTTCCAGAACAGTCTCGACGGTATCACCATCGCCCGCTTAAGCGATATGAGGTTCATCGATGCCAACCAGGCCCTCCTCAACACCCTGGGATACGAACGCGAAGAAGTCATTGGGAAATCCTCCGAGGAGTTGGGATTCTTCGCCGAAAACCGCGACCGTGATGCCATGATCGAAGCCTTGCGCCAGAATTCTGGTTGCCTCGCTTTGGAAGCGCAGTTCAGAAAAAAGAACCGGGAGATTGTGTGGGGAGAGATTACGGCGTCCATCATCGAGATTGAAGGCATTCCCTGCATCCTTTCTATTGCGAGGGATATAACCGCCCCAAAGCGGCCGAGGAACGCCTGGCTGCGGCTGGGGTCGCCCTACAGCTGAGCGAGCAGCGCTACCGTACCGTCTTTCAGAACAGTCTTGATGCCATCAGCATCATCCGTCTGAGCGACACGACGTTTCTTGACGTCAATCAGTCCTTCGTCGACACTCTGGGATTTGAACGCGAAGAAGTTATTGGGAGAACCACAGGCGAAGTTGGAATCTGGGTGGATGACCGCGACCGCCTGATCCTGGCCGAAACCATTCGACAGAACTCTGGCTGCCGCGCCCTCGAAGTGCAGTTCCGAAAAAAGAACGGGGAAATTGTGTGGGGAGAGCTTTCCGCGTCCATCATCGAGATTGAAGGCGTTCCCTGCATCCTTACCTTGACGCGGGATATAACCACTGCCAAAGCTGCGGAAAAAACCATCCGGAGCTTGGCTTTTTACGATTCGTTGACGGGGTTGCCAAACCGCCGGCAGTTGCTGGAGAAGTTGCAACGGCCTCAGGCAGCGCCAAGTCAAAAAGATCGTTCGATGGCGCTGTTGTTGATCGATCTGGATCATTTCAAGGTCTTCAACGACACACTCGGCCATCAAACAGCAGATCTTCTGCTCAAGGAAGTTGCGCAGCGCATCGCCGCTTCCGTGCACGAAGGCGACACCGTGTGCCGCTTGGGTGGAGATGAGTTTGTGGTCATGATTGAAAACCTCAGCGAAGTTGCCGAGGATGCCGCGGCACAAGCCAAGGCCGTCGGCGAGCATGTTCTGGTAGCGATTGCCCGGCCTTACTCGATAGAGAACCGTCAATATCATTTAACCGCTAGCATAGGAATCACTGTTTTTCGGAGCCAGCAAAAGAACACCGACGACATCTTGCAACAGGCCGATATTGCTATGGATCAAGCCAAGGCGGCCGGCCGAAATACCATGCGCTTTTTCTCTCCCGCCTTGCAGGCCGCCGTCAATGCGCGCGCCAAACTGGAAGCGGATCTCCGCGAAGCCATCAAGGCAAATCAGTTCGAGCTTTACTATCAGGCCCAGGTCGAGCGCCGACGCATCACGGGCGTCGAGGCCCTGATTCGCTGGAACGACCCTGCGCGTGGCCTCGTGATGCCGGATGAATTCATT
>JBAPYY010000028.1:0-14329 GCA_049284975.1 Occallatibacter sp. | reverse complement strand
CTACGCTGGGAGGACGTGGACTTCAAGACTCTTGAGCTGAGTGTGACCCGCTCGATCTGGCACCAGGTGGTGGGAGATTGCAAGACCGAGGCTTCGGCAAAGCCGGTTCCTCTCGACAGCTACATGGCCGAGGATCTGCTGCGCTGGCGACGGATAAGCCCCTATCCAATGCCGCACGATTGGGTCTTTGCCAGTCCGACCATGAAGGGGAAGCAGCCCTACTGGCCAGACAATCTGATGAAGCGGTACATCCGGCCTGTAGCAAAAGCTGCAGGCATTCACAAACGAATTGGCTGGCACACCTTCCGCCACACCTTCGGCACGTTGCTGAAGGCAAACGGAGAGGACATCAAGACCGTCCAGGAGCTTTTACGGCACGCCAACAGCAAAATCACGCTGGAGGTCTACACGCAAGCCATGACCTCAAACAAGCGCGCAGCACAGAGCAAGGTTGTCAGGATGATGGTTCCAAACGAGGGTGCAGTTCGGGTGCAGAAGCCCGCTTAGGCGGAGCAATAAGGCCAGACAGAAATCGAAGATCGACAGCCCGATTTCACAGTGTTTTTTGGATGTGGGCAGAGGTCGTGGGTGGAATGAGATTTTTCGACACCCAGATTTTGGAAGGTTTTGGGCTTATTGCACCCTTATCGAACCCTAATTTAGCTGTCACTTTGGTCGCCATTCACTCCTAAGTCCTTTGGAATGTATGGCGGGGACGACGGGGCTCGAACCCGCGACCTCTGCCGTGACAGGGCAGCGCTCTAACCAACTGAGCTACGTCCCCACATGAAGCTTGAATCCCGGCGGCAAACCACACCAAACGAGCCATCCCCTGATTACCGGAGACTACCCCTTCTAATTTGCCGGGTACTCCTGACCGCAGTCTTGCCCTCGCGGACGAAGTGCGATTCATGCTTCATCAATATGATTGAGTGTATCAGAAACGGCACGCATCGGGAGACCGCCGCCCCCACGAAAATGCCTCACCGCATATAACCGTAGGAAGGTCCGCTTCGGACGCGGTCACAAACCCCTCACTGAGCGCCAGGCTCCTAGGCCGACCAGGTTGCGCGATTGCCGCGGCCGCCGGAAATGAATCCCATATCTACTGAAATTCCCCGCACGCACTGCAGCAGATGGTTGGCAATCGACGGCAATTTCTGAGCCGTCACGCGAAACGATGGACCGGAAACGCTCACCGCCGCCACCGGCAATCGCTGCGAATCCAGCACTGGGACAGCGATGCAGCGCAAACCCTCTTCCAACTCCTCGTCGTCTACAGCGTATCCGCGGCGGCGCGTCTTCTCAATCTCCACGCTGAGAGCCTCAGGCGTTGAGATTGTGCGATCCGTGAAACGCTCAAAACGGGTGCGGCGCAGCACCTCGTTCAGACGCTCCTCGGGCAAAAATGCCAATATTGCCTTACCTACCGAGGTGCAATGCACAGGATTGCTGGCGCCCACGCGAGTAATCATTCGCACCGAGCGCGCAGGCTCGATTTTGTCAATGTAGATCACGTGCGCGCCCTCCAGAATGCACAGATGCGCCGTCTCTTCAGTTTCAGCTACCAGCCTGCGCAGATGCGACTGCGCCCGCTCGCGCAAGTCATATTGCTCTATGGCTCGATTGCCAAAATCAAACAATCTCAACCCCAGGCGAAACTTTCCACCGGCGGTCCGCTCCACCATGCGGTGCCTCTCCAGAACCATCAGGAAGCGATGAGCAGTGCTCTTATGCAACTGCAGCGATGCGGCAACCTGCGCCAAGCCTAGCGCCGTCTCGCTCTCCGCCAGTAAATCCAAAACGGCGAATGCCCGATCCAGAGCCTGAACCTTATAGATGCCTTGCGGCAGTGTTTCTCGCATGATGGTCCTCTGTTCCACACTGTGTTTTCATCTCCAGTTTCTTGAATATGGGACAATATGTCAAATTCTGGTACGAATTGGCCAGCGATGAGACCCCTCCACGTCCCGCTAACGAATACCCCCAGATGCTCATGTTCATCTCCCTGTTGCCGATAACCGAGGCTAGTGGTGGTTAAGTTTCGGAAACCTGCAAACGGGGATCGCCTTGGGGCATTCGCTAGGGTCGTTGCATGCGGTTGCAAGGCCTCTTCCAGCAGCGGCGTGCTCTCTTTCAGTCCCCAGGACGATTTCCCGCGTCACAGCGTCATGTGACAACGATTACAGACCTCGCCATTCCCGCAGGGCGCATCATTGCCAGCGATCAAGGTCGAAGCTGTCGCCGGTTCCTGGGGTCAGTGGTCTGGTTTTTCTCTTTCTCTTTGAAGAGACTTGAGCGATGCAGCGTATGACCTGAGTCGTCCGTGGCTGATTTCACAGTCTCCCCCATTTCGCTGTGACGACGGTCACTATAAGTGCTATATTTGCATCATGGATGCCAACCGATGGAACGCACCGCGCCATCCCCTGGGCGCGAGCGGACCCGCACAAACGTACCGATTCACTGGGAGCATCAAGGCCGCTATGTCGAACTCAATGCAAATCCCCGATTCGCTAAGTTCCGCAGAAATGTCCATTGCGGTCATCTGTCCGGACGACCAGCGCCGCCACGCCGCCACAAGTATGTTGCACGAATGTCTGAGCGGTCCGGTCCGCGAGTTCAATGCATATCCACCCGCTCTGAACGAAGTGCCTAGAATTATTGGGGATAACTACGACGTTATTCTTGTTGAGCTGGACAGTGATCCGGAATACGCACTTGATCTCGTAGAGACCATCTGTGCGCGCAACCTGGCAACCGTAATGGTTTACTCGGCGCAGGCTGATTCGAACTTGCTGCTGCGTTGCATGCGCGCCGGAGCGCGCGAATTTCTCACTCTACCCTTCGACTCCGGCACCGTGGCGGAAGCCCTGGTGCGTGCCTCCGTCCTGCGCGCCGGAACACGCGCCCCTAAAAAGAAAGACGGCAAGTTGCTGGTGTTCCTCGGCGCCAAAGGGGGCTCTGGTGTCACTACCCTGGCTTGCAATTTTGCTTCGTCGTTGGCCAAGGAGTCTGGGCAAAGAACGCTGTTGATCGATTTCAATCTCCCCCTTGGTGACGCTGCAATCAGCCTTGGAGTCAGGGCTCAATATTCCATTTCCAGCGCCTTCCAGAACTCCAATCGGCTCGACGTGAATTTCCTCTCTTCGCTGCTGGTGCAGCATGAGTCGGGGTTATTCGTGCTGGCGGCGCCAGGCGAGTTGGCGCCCACCTATGTCTCCGCCGAGGCCATCGACAAGCTGCTCGAGGTCGCCCGCCAGGGATTCGACTATGTAGTGGTCGATGCTGGCTCCAGACTCGACCTGCAGCGCGAACATCTCTTCGATGAATCCGCCACGTTCTATCTGGTTACGCAGGTCGGCATCCCTGAGCTGCGCAACTCGCATCGGCTCATTGCCCTGCTCTCCGCTGCCGGCAGCCCCAGGCTCGAAATAGTCATCAACCGTTACGATCCCCGCTCCGTGGAAATCGATGAAGAGCACATTACCAAGGCTCTCACCAGGCCGGCAAAGTGGAAGATTCCCAACAACTATGCCGCCGTGCGGCGCATGCAGAACACGGCTACCTTGTTCACTGAGAACGACGGGCAGATTGCGAAGGTAATCCAACAGATGGCCTACGCCGTTTGCGGCGAGCCGGCCGGCGCCGAAAAGAAAAAGAAGGGATTCAGCCTCTTCCGCCGCTGACTCGTGTCATAGGTTTCTTCGATCTGTAGGGAAGGATCAATCTCCGCTCCTGCGCGCAGCAGAATCATGCCCAGGGGTGCCTTGTGTCAGGGTAAAACTTCAACGCCCACTCCTGAACTCAGCCGAAGTATGCCGAAGAGCGCGTAGTGTCACCGCAAAACTTCAACGTTCTCTCCTCAGCGCAGCCGAAGCATGCCGAGGCGAGCCTTGTGTCAGGGCACGACTTCAAAGCCTATCCTGAGCGCAGCCAAAGCTTGCCGACGAGCGCCTTGTGTCAGGGCACGACTTTAGTCGTGCCGAAAAACGCCAGAATACAAAGGGCTTTAGCCCCTGAGCAAAAATTCATTCTAAGTCTCACGCTGCTATTTGCGCGCGCCTCACACCCATTGCGATATCATTGCGTCTATGTAGGTGAGCGGCCTGGTTCCCCTCAAGGTCCGCCCCGGTGGTGAGTGTGCCTCGATTTTTCCAGCGATTTGTCTTTGTTCTTTCCTTGGCGATCTTTGCCGCCCTCGGACTCGGCTTCCTCTTCGGCGAGTTTGGCTGGTTTGGCGTCCATGCCGGTGGCCAGCAGGATGGCGCCTACCGCCAAATGGCCATTTTTCGCCAGGTACTCAGCAAGATCCAGACCGACTATGTGACCGACCCCAACATCAATGACGTGACCACCGGCGCGTTGCACGGCCTTCTCGAGTCGCTCGACGCTGACTCCAGTTACCTCTCCGCCTCGGAATACAAGGCCTACAAACAGCATCCGGCGACGGGCGTTGCGCAGGTCGGTATCACCGTCTCCAAGCGATATGGTTACGCCGTCGTTGTCAACGTGCTGCCCGGTTCGGCAGCCGACAAAGAGCACCTCGCTGACGGTGACGTAATCGAGTCCATTGGCGACGAGTCTACGCGCGAGCTGTCGCTGCCGGTTATCCGTATGCTCCTCGAGGGCAAGCCGGGAACCACTGTAATTCTCTCGGTGGTGCGTCCGGCCAAATCTGAGCCCGACAAGCTTACGCTTACCCGCTCCGTCGCAGTTACTCCCGCACTCGCCGAACAGCAGTACGAAAACGCGACCATCCTTTATCTGAAGCCCGGCGCGCTTACCGCCGCTCGCGTGGACGAAATTGCCGCTCGGCTCAAGGCTGCCGGCAAGGACCGCAAGGTGTTGCTGGACCTCAGAGATACCTCCGGCGGCGACGCTCAGGACGGTCTGCGGCTGGCCAACTTTTTTGTGAAGCAGGGTACGCTTGCCACGCTCGAAGGCCAGAAGTTTCCCCGCCAGAGCTTCACTGCCGACCCGGCAATCTTTATCTCTCCCGCGCCGCTGGTCGTACTCGTAAACCGCGGCACCTATGGCGCAGCCGAATTGACTGCTGCCGCCATCGAGGGCCTGAAGCGCGGCGATGTAGTCGGTGAGCGCACCTTTGGCGAGGGCACAGTACAGAAGACCATTGAACTGCCTGATGGTGCTGCGCTGCTGCTCACAGTAGCCAAGTACGAAGGCCCGGACGGCAAGAAGATTCCCGATGAAGCCGTGCTGCCCAACGTCGTCGTGGGACCAACGCTCGAAGAAGAAGAAGAAGAGGAAGCGCCGCAACCTAAAGGCGACCAGCCGCTGTTGAAGGCGATTGAACTGCTGAAGGCGAAGGCCTCGGCCATTTCTTCTTAGAACAAGGTTGAAATACGCCGGCTTTGTGTCAGGGCACGACTTCAGTCGTGCCGATAAGGCCCATAGAATCAACAGGGCTTTAGCCCCTGAGGGACGCTTTTCGGGGCCCGAACCAAGCGCAGGCCTTTTTCCGCAGTCTGTTTAGTCGTGCCGAAATGACGCACGATCAGAACGGGCTTCAGCCCCTGAGCGTGAAGCTCTTTTCGACGAGTTGCTTTTTCAGCAAGCTCATAGCTTCCTGCCTCTAAAGTTTCCATCAAAAGTAACCTGTCATCCTTCGACTGCTCTGAGAGAAGTCGAAACGGACCTGCATTTCGTAACTTCTGTCGCGCGGCCCGGACCACGGCGCCGGGGCAAGCTTGCTCACGCGCAGCCCCACTCTTGCATAGCATGGTGCGCCAGAGCAACCTTGGACGGTTTATCGCGCCGCTCCCGTGCTAGCCTTGGGCTAAAGCATTTCTCCGCTGAACGCAAAAGGAATGCCATCGAGGCCTGAACCGCTTGGCTGTCACCCCTATCGAGCCGCCCAAAAACCGCGGCCTTGGCCGGAGCCATCTATTGCGACCCGAACCTGTGCCGGCGCACGTGCATCGGCACCGCAAACTTACCGGCAGGTATGCCCTCGCCGCACTGCTCGTTCTCGCCGTGATTACAGGTTCGCTGGCCGGCCTCATGCTGGTCTATTCCGTTGATCTGCCCCAAATTCACGACCTAGAACGATTTCGCCCCTCCACCACTACCGATCTCTACGACCGCAAGGGCCGCATCATCGGCTCGTTTGCGCTCGAGCGACGCGAAGTGGTCAGCTACGATGATTTTGCGCCCGTCCTGCGCCAGGCCGTCATCTCCATTGAAGACAAGAGCTTCGAGTCGCATTGGGGCATCAATGTATTCCGTGTCGCCGGTGCCGCGTGGCACGACATCCGCAGCCACGGCCGCGCTCAGGGCGCTTCCACGCTCACCATGCAGTTGGCGCGCAACCTCTTTCTCTCCTCTGAACGCACCTCTACGCGCAAAATCCAGGAAGCGTTTCTCGCTATTCAAATCGAGCGCGCCTTCACCAAGGAGCAGATTTTCACCCTCTACGGCAATCAGATTTATCTGGGCAGCGGAAAGTACGGCTTTGAAGCCGCTTCCCAGTTTTACTTCAGCAAGCACGCCCGCGATCTCTCGCTCACCGAGGCAGCACTTCTCGCCGGCCTTCCCAAAGGTCCTGTAGCGTTTTCACCGCTTCTCAATCCCGAGAGAGCGCTGCGTCGGCGTAACCTTGTGCTCACTGAAATGGAGCTTGACAAGGTCATCACTCACCCGCAGGCTGAGCAGGCCCGCAATGCCCCGCTCGGCCTGCACATCGCCCCATCTGTCATGTCGGCTGCCCCGTGGTTTCAGGAAGAAGTCCGCCAGGAACTTGAAAAGCGATTCGGAACTGAGCAGGTCCATGAGGCAGGGCTGAAGGTGGAAACCACGCTTGATCTCGACTTGCAAAACGCCGCCAATCGCGCCGTTGCCGACGGTCTCGCCGTCTACGAGCGCCGCCGCGGCTGGGTAGGTCAAAGCGGCCCTGGCAAGCTGGAAAACGTGCTCGCCGGCGGCACCGCCATCGAAGACTACAAGCATCCCGATTGGGCCGTGAAGTCCAGCCCCGGCGACTACGTTCATGCCGTGGTCACCAGCGTGCTGCCTTCTGAGATTCGCGCCCGTGTCGGCACAGGCGAGATTACCCTCACAGCGGAAGACTGGGCGTGGACCAGTCAGCGCTCCGCCGACGCCCTCGTCAAAACCGGCGACATCATTTATGTTCACCTGACCGGAGCCACGCAGGACGCGGCAGGCAAAACTCAATTCAAGGCAACTCTCGAGCAGGACTCGGGCGCTCAGGCTTCTTTGCTCGCCATCGACAACACCACCGGAGACGTGCTCGCCATGGTCGGCGGACGCGATTACACGCTTTCGCAATTCAACCGCGCCACTCAATCCGAGCGCCAGGTAGGCTCAGGTTTCAAGATTTACGACTACACCGCAGCTATCGAGAACGGCGCCAAGCCCACTGACATCATCGTCGATGGCCCGGTCAGCTTCGGCAGCTACACCCCGCACAACTACGAGAACGACTACAAGGGCGCGATGACCCTCACCAACGCCTTCGCCGAGTCGCGCAACATTCCCGCTCTCAAGCTCGCTGACCGAGTAGGCATTGATAAGGTCATCGAGGTCGCTCACCGCTTCGGCGTCTCATCCACCATCCCCGCTTACTTGCCCATCGCGATCGGCGCCGTCGAAATCACGCTCCAGGAGCAGGTAGCCGCCTACTCCGTATTTCCCAACGACGGCCTGCGCGTCACCCCGCGCCTTATTCGCAAGGTCCAGAACGCTGACGGCATCACGCTCTGGGAACAGCCGCCCGCCGTCAACGAGGTCATCAGCCAGCAGACTGCGCGCTCCATGATGACCTTGCTCGAAGCCGTTACTGCGCACGGCACAGGCGCGGCTGCTGCGCAACTCAACCACCCCCTCGGCGGCAAGACGGGCACCACAAGCGACTATTCCGACGCATGGTTCCTGGGCTTTTCGCCGTCAGTCACATGCGGCGTTTGGGTCGGCTTCGACAGCCGCGAGTCCCTCGGCAAAAAAGAAACCGGCGCCCGTGTCGCGCTGCCCATTTGGATGGATGTCATGCGCGTAGCCATTACCGGCAAAGACGACGAAAAGTTCCTCGGCGAAGAGACGGAAAACCACGTTGTGTCAGCGCACAACTTCAGTCCTGCGAAAAATAGTTCTGCGTCAGGACACAACTTCAGCCCTGCGGAAAGGAGTTCTGTGTCAGGACACCACTTCAGCCCTGTGGAAAGGAGCTCTGTGTCAGGGCACGACTTCAGTCGTGCCGAAAAGGCCCAGAAAAACTAAGGGCTTTAGCCCCGGACAAGCCGGGTGCCCCATCCATTCGTGCCTTTCGCGAATGGGTAAGAATCCACAAATTCCAGATAGAAATTGTGATCCGGGTGCCCCATCCATTCGCGCTCTTTGCGAATGGGTGGGAATCCACGAATTCCAAACGGCGGTCTTTAGCCCCGGACTCGTCTCTACCAACCCACCTGCCGCATCCGTTCAAGAATCGCCGCGCTATAGTGATTCATGCGCTCGGGCCGTCTTTTCAACGGAGCCGGCAAAATCGCTGCCAGCCGTGCCGCCTCTTCCCGCCCGATACTCCGCGCCGAGCCCCCGTAATGGTAATGGCACGCCGCATCTGCGCCATAAATGCCCGGTCCCCATTCCACCACGTTCAGGTAGAGCTCCAGAATTCTCTGCTTGCCCAGCACAAATTCCGCCACTGGCACCAGCGAGGCCTCCGCGCCCTTGCGAATGATCGAGCGCCCCGTTCCGAAGAACAAATTCTTCACAAGTTGCTGGGTAATCGTCGAAGCTCCCCTCGTGCGCCCGCCTTCCATATCGTCTTCTGCGTCGATTTGAATGGCGTGCCAATCGAACCCGTGATGCACATAAAATCGCGCGTCCTCTGCGGAAACTACTGCGTGCTGCAAATTGGGTGAGATCTGGCTCAACGGAATGAATTTGTAGTGCTCGCGATACGGCTTGTTGTGCGTCCATGCCTGAATTCGCCGCTCCATGTGCACCGCGGTCGTCGGCGGATCAATCCACCGCGCAGCCACCAGCAGCAGAGCGGCAGCCGCCCAAAGCATCGCTACACCAATCGCAAGCCGTCGAACAAGCGACCGGAACAACCCCTTCCGAACGGGGACCTTGGGATTACTGGAACCTAATGTGGTCACACTCCAGAATAATCGCCTGGGCCAGGTCGTTGCTGATGCCATGCTCTTCCACGCGCAATCACCGAAAGGAATTCTGCATCGGGGCACGACTTCAACTTGAAGGGTACGGGCTTTAGCCCGTACATAGAGCAGCTATTACGAATCCGGGCTTTAGCCCCTGAGGTGAACCTCGCGCTGCAAAAGCCGCAGATCCCGGCAACGCGCACGTTTTGCGGCATTGAGCGTCAACTAAATCGTCGGCAGCGCGTCTGCTTAAGTGTGTATCTCTGCCGTCGAAATTGCTTACCGTAGGAGCATCTCATCATGATTGAATCTGCATCTCCATTTTCTCGCTCGCGCCACGCAATGCTGATAGCCGGCGTCTTCATCGCCAGCTGTTTTGCCTTTTGCATGCAGGCAAATGCGCAGGGCCGCGGCATGCGCCACGGCGGCGGAGGAGTTGACCGCGAACTGATCGAACTCACCGAGGTTCTGTCGCTCACCAACGATCAGCAAGCGCAGATAAGGCCACTGCTCTTTGAACAGAGGCGGAAGATCGAGGCAGTGCGCCGTTCTGCCGCAGGAAGCGACCCGGCCGCGCAGCCAATGCACGAGCAAATCGAAGCCATCCGCAAAGACACTGACGCCAATATTTCAGCGCTCTTGAACGACGACCAGAAGGCGAAATTCGCCTCGTGGCAGCAGCAGCGCAGAGAGCGTCGCGGCCAGGGCGAGCAAGGCCCTTCAGCTCCGGATTCGACTCCTCCGAATGCTTGAGGGCCACCCGCCAATGTTCTCCGCTCTCTTGCTCACGCCGCCCTGGCGCCTGCCGCGGGAATGAGAACGCCGATGGTACGGCTTCCCGGACGCAGCGCCCACGATGCCACAGTGAAACCACAGATGATGAGCGGCGCCAGTACGTGAAAGCCATAAGCACCGTAACCGCCCACCGCAATGCAGGATGCGGCCGCGCCTGTCAGGTCAAAGAAGATGCCCGCATACGCCCATTCCTTCAGCCGAGGAAATCGCGGCACGAGTATCGCAATGGCTCCAAGCGCCTTCCAAATTCCCAGGATGGCGAAGAAGTACATTGGGTAGCCAAGCACAGGCACGACCCCGTGGGGTTTGCCCACATATTGCGCTATCTGCGTCAGGCCCCCTGGCCCAATAAAGAACGCCACGAGCCCGGTCGTAGTCCAATAAGCAATCGTTTTCGCTTTCATGGTCAGCCCAACCCTCCTGCCACGCGCTCCAGGTTGCCAATGAAATTGCGCCAGCCGTATGTGGCGCCTTTGTATTCGCGACTTTCTTCCGACTGGAAGCCGGTCTGCTCCATGCGGACGTGCGTGCCGCCCTTGGCCGGGGTCAACGTCCATGTGACCGCGCTCTCCATACCCATCGTGGCCCAGCTATAAGAGAGGCGTGAATTCGGTTCCACCACCAAAACTTCACCGTCGATGACGCCGTTCCAACCCGGCGCGGGCGTCGAGCGGAAGTTGAACCTGTGACCCACCACCGGCTGAAAATCATTCTTCATCAGCCACTCCTCAATCAATTGGCCTTCAGTGAGGGCTCGCCAGATTTTTTCCGGTGAGTGCGGCATCTCCCGTTCTATTACGAGAGTGCGTGTAGGGGCGGTATTCTCCCGTCCTGTGGCGAGAGTAGATGCAGGGGAAGTACTCATCATTTGTCCATCCTCTCCAGTAGATTTTCGAGTTGATCAAACCGGTCTCGCCAGAATGCGCCGTAGTGATCGAGCCAGTCCACCATCGGCCCCAGCGCGTCAGGTTGTGCGCAATAGTGAGTTTCGCGCCCTTCGCGTCGATGCCCCACCAGCTTTGCCCGCTTCAGCACCGTCAGATGCTTTGAAACAGCAGGCTGCGATATGCACGCGTAACGAGTCAATGCGTGGACAGTCTGTTCGCCCCGCCGGGTCAGCTCTTCGAAAATGGCCCTGCGCGTCGGATCGGCAAGAGCGCGAAACACGCAATTGGCATTGACCGTCTTCATGTCCAAAACCATAACCAAATGGTTATCGATTGTCAAGAAAAACTTTTCCACAGCTTCCAATAGCCGCCCTGCGCGACACCATCTCCGTTGATTGTCCAGATGCGTCAGGGCACGAATTCAGTCTTCCTCCCAGCGGGAGGCGGCGAAAATAGCCCAGGGCGAAGCCCTGGGATTCCTCTTCAAAAAGTCGAACCAGCCCCGTAGGGGCGGAGTGAATCCTCTCGCCCACCCTGCACCCACCCCACCCTGAACCCACCCCACCCTGAACCCACCCCACCCTGAACCAAAGCTAGTTCCACTAAAGCCAGGAAGTCCGGCGACTTCGGAGTCTTTAGGTACCAATCCATACTCCCTGCTAGGCAGGTCTCATCCGCGATGAGTACATTGGATTTGAGGTGTCTTATGTCTCAATCCAACAGCGGCATTGGCAATGTCACGCCAAATACGGCGCTCCTCGAAATGGCAATGGCGTATTCCCGCAGCCGCGTGCTTTTGGCGGCTGCGCGTCTTGGCGTAGCTGATGCGCTCGGAGACGAGGTACGTACCCTCGGCTTCCTCGCAGAGCAGTGTCAGGCTGATGTCAATGCACTGTACCGCCTGCTTCGCGCGCTCTCGAGCATCGGCGTAACGGAAGAGACGACGCCCGAACACTTTCGCCTGACCGCTTTTGGCAAACCGCTGCGCAGAGATGAGCCCCACTCCGTCTGGCCAGCCGTCATCTTCTGGGCGGATCTACTCGCCGATGAATGGTCTTTCCTTACGGACTCTGTTCGCACCGGTAAGCCGGCCTCGCAGCTCCGCGATCCGAAGATACCCTCCCGCTGGTCGCAGGATCCCCAGGCTGGTTCTATCTTTCGCGCGGTCATGGGCACGGCTCCGGCTGAAGATTATGCGCCCATCGCAAAGGCATGGGATTTTTCCCGCGCAAAGGTAGTCGCCGATCTCGGCGGCGGCGGCGGTTCGCTCATTCTCGCAATCCTCGCGCTCAACCCGCATCTACGCGGCATGCTCGTGGACCTTGAACCCAGCGTGAGTGCGGCCAAATCCCGCTTCGCTGCGGAAGATCCGTCCTCCCGGTGCGAGCTGGTTGTCGCGGATCTCACGCAATCGGTCCCAGCGGGCGCCGATGTCTACATCCTCAAACATGTAATTCACGGAGATCAGGACGAAGACGCCATTCCGATTCTCAAGAACTGCCGTGCGGTAATTCCGCAGAACGGCAGTTTGTTGATCGTTGAATTCATCCTGCCTCCGCTCGTTTCGCATGCCGATCCGCAACTGGAAAGCCTCCTTATGAGCGACCTCAACATGCTTGCCGTCACCGGCGGCAAAGAGCGCAGCGAGCGCGAATGGAAATCGCTTCTCGAAGCAGGCGGCTTCATCCTGACCGGTGTCTACCCGGTTGGAGGTGACACCCTGATGGTTCGGAACGTTGGCATACTCGAAGCAAAACCAGCTTAGAAACAATCGAAAAAGCTCTGTGTCAGGGCACGGCTTCAATTCTGCCTCGCCTGCCGGGGCAGTTCCGATAGGGATCTATTGCTTCTCAGGACTTAATCCTCGGGGCCACTGACTGTCGTATCAACCTGATTCTCGCGAATGCCAGTGATGAGAAGCCACGCGGCCGAAATGAAAAAAGCGAAGGAGAGCACCATCGCTACGGAAGCCACGTAGAGTCCGGCAACATGTCCGGAAATCAGTAAGACAGAACCTATAATCTGAGCCGCGTAACAAGCTGTGCCCACGATGAAGCGACCGATGCTGAGCCCCACGGAGCTTCTGCCAATTTTTGTGGCCCGGAAGTATACCCGTATGTAAGTAATCGTCGGAACGAGCGTAACCACCAGCCATTCAACGCCGATCCACTGATAGTTTTGATTCCCAACGAGGGCGAATGCACAGATCATGAAGACGGCAGTGAAGCCCGTCAACGTTGCTATGGCACGATTCTTATGGGTTGCATCCCGAGTGATGATCGAAAGATTGATCGACATGGCTATAAACACCAGGCCCGCGAGAGCCGCCGCTCCGCCACCTACCATAACGAAGAAATTCTGCCATTGTTCGATTCCCATTGCAATTTATGATACTCGAGCGTGTTTCATAAATGGCTGTCGTGCGACGGTTGCGTTCCATCAGGGATTAAGACCCTACGCATCGTCGCACCGCCGTCGGCCCTGCCTTTGGTTGTTCTGAACCTGGAGTGATTCAAATCACCTTGGGTCAGCATTGCCGCTAGCCAACATCGGAAACGCCCCGGTACGCAGAGTTGTGCTGAGCTTCGGAGTGGATGCAAGGCGTTTTCGATTTGGAGATAAGAACGAAGCCGCGGGCGTCAGCCACGGGCGCGGTGAGTCTACGGATTGTCAATCGCAGCCTACTGATAATTCAGCAGTTAGAGCTCTGTGGCGCAAAGCCGATATTGCGATCTCTCGGGGCATATACTATCTGAGTATGGCGCAATGCAGCGATCGCGGCGCCTGCGGCTTCGTTCTCGCCGACAAACCAGGCACAACCTAGCTACTGGATACGTGATGTGTATCACTGATAGGCAGCCATCGCCGGTCCGATACTTTGGCATCTTACTCAGGAGATCTGCCCATGAATAGTTTATGTGCGCGCGTGTTTGGTCTCACCCTGTTCGTTTTTCTCGTTTTGGCTATTGCCGTCCAACCTGCCATTGCTCAGCAGGAGCAAGCCAGGCATATTTTCCATCGGCTGATTCCAGCCGGGGATACCTGCGCCAGTTGCCACAAGGCAGTGTATGACCAATGGAAAGCCAGCCCGCATGCCGCCAACGGTGTCGAATGCACCGTGTGCCATGGCGAGACAACAGCAAAGGACTTCGCGAGCAGGCCGGCGTTTAGCACGTGCGAAACCTGTCACACCGATCAGGTGGCACAACTGAAGGCTGATCCATTCATGAAAGGCAAGACGTGTGTGAGCTGTCATCAGGCACACATCTTCGTGGAGCACAAGATGGCGCCCCCGGCGGGCAAGTGATAACAATCTCCAGGCGTGGCATTCTCGAAGCGCTGGCCGGCGCATCCGCGCTCACCGCCGTGGAAACAATCTCCCCCTGCCGCCGCTTGAGAAATCGGTCATCCAGCGGCAGCGGGACGCACCGAGAATAGCCCTGGCCCTCGGCCGAATTCCTTGGCTGACAAGTGGTGAGCTATGCGTTATTGGTTTTCTTACAC
>JBAPYY010000027.1:0-5730 GCA_049284975.1 Occallatibacter sp. | reverse complement strand
CTGGAGCTACGAAACACCGCGTCATGAAGCGCATGCCGATATTGACAGTGAGGTTCGGATTCACCTTCCAGTCGTCCTGTGCGAAGATCGCCCCGTAATGGCTGATCCAGCGCGGCTTATTCAGGTCGTTCAGGTCGTTCATATCGCCGGTCTCGCCGATGAGGAAGGCGGCGATAGGATTGCCGTCCTGTCCCCAGAAGTCCTCGTCCGACGCGGTCTGGTTGTCCCAGTCCTGAATGCACCCGGCGTTGCCGCTGCACGTGCCGCCAATGGTGGCGACCCAGGAATACTGGTGATATTGCGACTCGACGCCAACCTTGAAGCTGTGCGCTCCGTGCTGCCAGTGGAGGATATCGTTGATCGCAACTACGTTGTCGACATCCTTGCTGTGCTCCTGCTGGCCAATGCCTCCAAAGGCAGAGCCAAAGAATTGGATGACCGGGAAGTCATTGCTGGCGACGCCGCTGTTGAGGCCCAGTTGGCTATCCCAGTTCGTATTCATTGTGCTGGCCTTGGAGAGATTGATGTTGTTGGAGCGGTTGCCTCCGATGGTCAAAGAATTGATCAGCGTTGGGGTTACGACCCAGTCCCAGCCCGCGCGGGTGAGTTTGCCATACTGATCGACTGTTCCGCAGCAAGTTTGAATCGGCGGCGCAAAGTTTGAATTGCCGCCTGAGTCGGTATTTTCTCTGGAGCTAAAAAATCCCCAGACCTTGTTCTTGAGTCCGATGTTCTGGTCGAAGCGGATGCTATACACCGTCTGAGTAACCACTCCCAATGTGCCAGCGCCGCGGTACGTGTAGTTGTAGGCGCCGCTCCCTGAGATCTCCTGTTGTGCCAGCGGCATCAGATAGGTGTTCACGATGTTCTGGGCGACCGTGCTGGCGCGGCTGGTGGGAATCAAGTTGGTCGGCGTGCCAGAAACTGAGTAGCCTCCTCCGGCAAGAGGTGTGGCTGTTTGTCCGAATCCGGCATACCGGCACGGCGCCGACAGGTTGTCATACTGCGGGTCCATGATCTCGCCCGCGTACACCGTCTCGCCGCAAGGGGAGACGCCGAGCGGGGCCCCCAAGTTCAAAGTGGACGAGAAATCGAAGACGTTATTGTAGGCGCCCAACTGGGCCGGCGTTGGCAGTTCGCTGTTGATGGCGCCGCCGTAGTTGTAGCGCAACTGTTCCCAGTTAAAGAAGAAGAAGCTCCTGTCCTTGCCATGGTAGACGCCGGGAATGCGAACCGGTCCTCCCAAGTTGATGCCGTAATCGTTTTTGGTGTCGTACGGGCGTTTGTAGGTTTCTTTCGCCGCGGCAGTGCTTCCCTGCTGCGCGATGTAGCCGTTGTTGAACCAGGAGTTGGCGTCAAACGCGGCGTTCTTGAAGAAGTCATACACTTCGCCGTGGTAGTCATTGGTTCCGCTCTTGGTGTTGTAATTGGCAATGCCGCCGGAGGTTCTGCCCAATTCCGCGGGCAAAGCAGAGAGGCTGATGTGGAACTCATTGACCGCTTCGATCGAAGGCGCAATGATATCGAAGCTACCGGAGCCGTTCTCTTCCCGATTGGTGGTGATGCCATCGACGAGGTAGTCGGTTCCTTCTTCCTGACCACCGTTGATCTTGGTCATCTGGGTACCGGTGACGCCCGCCATGCTCGGTCCCACGGTGCCTGGCACCAGGAACTCGAGGAACGAAAGCGAACGTAGCGCACCACTGACCGCGAGTGGAAGATCCTCCACTTGCTCAGGTTGAATTGACGCGTCGATCTCAGCGGTTTCCGCCTCCAGCGTTTGCGTGCCGGCAGTTACGCTGATGGTCTCAGAGGTCGCGCCTACCGTCAGGGTAATGTCCTGCGCGGTGCTCGCGCCGACTGCAACCGTAACACCACGGTGAATTGAGGTTTTGAATCCGGTTAAGGCCACCGTAATGTCATATTTGCCGGGACGAACCGACGGGAAGACGTAGTAGCCAGTGGATGAGCTGACCGTTGAGTATGCAGTTCCCGTGGTCGTTTCGCGGATGCTTACCTGTGCTCCCGACACTACCTTGTTGGCTTGATCAAGAACGGTTCCAGCGATGGAGCCCGTATCCAACTGGGCCATTGCAGATGTGGTGTATCCCAAAAGCATGACCAGCAATGCCAGACATGCTCCAAGAGGCGCCAGCCCGGATCTGATCGCCTGAAAGCACATCGTCATCGTGTGCTTCGGAATTTGGTTTGAATTCATTTGTCTGCCTCCTGAGCAAACGGTTTTCAAGAGTTCTGTCTATGTTGCGTCCCTGTTTCTTTGCCGCTCCTGACTGTTTTTCCGCTCGCTTTCGAGCGGTTCAGACCCTATGCGGGCGGCTTCCGCGCAGGGTAAAGCTTGCTCTCACGGATTCGCAACCATTGCGGCCTTTTCCGCATCCTCGACCGGAAGCTCCATCCGATCACGTACGCGATGTTCGGTCCTGCTGTCTCTCTGGTCTTGAACCGCGGTTTTCATACGTTGAAGGTTCTTGAGTGCGGCCTGCGCCTCAGACGTCCGGCCAAACTTGCGATAGAGCTGCGCCAGCTTGTAATAAGCACTAATCGCTCGATTGTTAGATGGTTCGGCTGCAACTGCCTGCTCAAACTCACGAGTTGCATCCACATCCTGATCGAGAGCCATCAGCCCGTCGCCCAGATAATAATGAGCGTCGGCTAGCGAAGGATCCTCGCGCAGAGCGTCATGCAGCAAGTCCACGCCCTTGGCGGCATCCCTATGGAGCACTAGAAAGCAACCCAGCTTATACATCGCGGTGACGGCGTGCGGATCGATGCGCAATTCTTCGCGGTAAGCTTCGACGACTTTGTCGAACTCTCCGGCGATCCAATACTGGTCGCCCAGCTCCTCATGCAGTCCCGGCAGCCGGGGGTCCATCTTCACCGTTACTTCAAACTCGCCGATCGCATCCTGGGTACGGTAGGAGTTCGCGTAGGACTCGGCTAATACCTGATGCACCCGCAGCGAGTCGGAGTTGAGCTTGAACATTTCGGCATAGGATCCGTTAGCGACCAGCAGATAGGCACGCCCGCGATGATAGAGGATATCCACATCAGAAGGAGCCAGCGCGTAGGCTTTGTCGAGCGGTGCAATCGCGCCTTGCGGATCGTTCTCCGCAAGGCGGCAAACTCCCAGCCACATAAACGCCTTGGCGCTGCGCGGCTCCAAACGTGTTTCAAGCAGAATGCGGGACTCCGCGTCCTTGAAGCGATTCTCGCGGTAAGCGATGATGCCCAGAAATAGATTTGCGCCGCGCAAGCCAGGTTTCAGCCGCACAGCCTTTTCCAGCGCCGCGCGCGCGTCATCCAGTTGACCTGCCTGCTGCAATGCCAATCCAAGATTCAGGTATGCCTCGCCAAATTCCGGCATTTTTTGTGTGACCGTAGTGTACGCCGTGATCGCGGCGTTGAAGTTGCCCGCAGTCATCGCCTCGGAGCCCTGCTGCATCTGCTGGCGAACGGCCTCGTTCGTCGGCGTCTGCGCAAGAGCTGGTATCAGGTTTGCTCCTGCAAGAACGGCAGGCAGCAGCCCCCGAAGGACGAGCCCGCTGCGAAGGCATCCCGGTTGCGGGCTGCACTTCGTCAGGATCATTCCGACGCGACGAGTTTGGGTCGTGCAAAAATTCATGGCTTGCTTCCTGAACAACTCGGCAATCTTCCCTGTTCTCCCTGGTGCCTCGTTCAGCCTTTTCGAATCGCTATCCGGGGAATCGTCCGCTCCGTCCCAAACATTGCCGCAACGCGCCTCAGCATCCGTTTTGCCAGTAAGCGTTTACCCAAACAAAGCGCGGACGCAACCTCTTAAAGAGCGTGCCCATTTCAACACCTGCTGCGAGCGCGTGCAACGCTATTAACGGTTTGCCTGGACGTTTGTTGTCGTAACTCGTCATTTTACATAGCGTTAGCCAGATTAACGATGGGCGAACGTCGTCCGCTTGAGACCACGTTTGCTGTGGTGCTATAGTTGAGTCCCAAAGGAAATCAGAGTGCGCTATGTCGACCGCCGATCCAGTTTGCGAGCCTAACGTACTCACTCCAAAGCAAATTGGCTTAGTGCGCCATCACCTCATGGAGTTGGCCGCGAGCCACGCCTTCGCGGGAAGCAAACGCACCCAGGACTTTCTTCATCTGATCGTCGAGCATACCCTGGTAGGGGATTTCGATAGCCTGCGCGAGCGGATGATTGGGGCCGAGATGTTCGGACGCCCGGTCGATTACGACACGGGAAGCGATTCGGTGGTCCGCGTCAAAGCCACTGAGGTTCGAAAGAGGCTGGCTCAGTACTACCTTGAAACATCCAGAAAGCCTGAGGTACGGATCGAGCTTCCAAGCGGATCTTATGTGCCGAGATTCGTCTTCGAGCCGTTAACGACAACCGCTCTGCCGCAGAACGAGGTTGTTCCTCCGGCCGCCGCGCAGCAAACATCCGTCCAGGGTCAGGGACCTTCCACCGAGAGTCCTGAATCGCCAGTGAACGCGACTTCCCGCTCTTCCGCGCGAGAATTCAGCCGTACGACACGCCTGCTGGCTGGCGCTGTGCTTGGATTGACCCTGATCGTGGTGATCGCCTACGCCAGCTATAGAAAATGGTTTCCCGATTCGAATGCCCGGCAGGGGATTCACTCCATCGCAATTCTGCCGCTCGAAAACCTCTCGGGCGATCCGGGGCAAGAATATTTCGCTGACGGAATGACAGAAGAGTTGATCAACGATCTGGGCCAGGTTTCTACGCTGCGCGTTATCTCCCTGACTTCGGCGATGAGTTACAAGGGAACGAAAAAAACGCTGCCGAAAATTGCCCATGAGTTAGCCGTAGATGGAGTCGTGGAGGGCGGCGTTTTGCACGAGGGCAACCAGGTACGAATCAGCGTTCAGTTGATCGATGCCAGAACTGATCGTCCCATCTGGGCCCATACTTATGTTCGCGACATGACCAGCGATCTGGCTTTACAGGGAGAAGTGGCACAAACGATTGCCGAAGAGATCCGCACCAATGTGACGCCGCAGGAGCATGCGCGCCTCGTCCGCGAGCGCCCCATCGACCCAGAGGCACAGGATCTGTACCTGCACGGAATCCTCCTGCGGGAAGCGGACGATTGCAAAAATGCCGCCGAGTATTTCAGTCGCGCAATCGTGAAGAAGCCCAGCTATGCGCAGGCGCATTCCGCCCTGGCCAGTTGCTACGGAATGATGGGCGAATCGGGCCGAATGCCCTATGAGGAGGCGTTTACCCGGCAGAAGGCGGAAGCGATCAAGGCCATCGAACTGGATGACTCCTTGTCCGAGGCCCATGCAGAACTCGCCAATACAGCAATGAGTCTGGACTGGGACTGGCCGACTGCGGAGGCGGAATTTCGCCGCGCGCTGGAACTCAATCCTAGTTCGGCCACCAGCCACGAAAAGTACGCGTTTTATCTGGTTCGAACCGGTCACCTGCAAGAAGCTCTTGCAGAGGTCGAGCGGAGTGTCGACCTTGATCCCGTCTCTGGAAGCACATTCCACGCTGAGGGGTTCATCTATTACTTCTCTCGCCGGTACGACCAGGCCCTTGCGGTGACTCAGACAGTCCGAGGCCTTCGAATCAATCTGCCTGACTGGAACTTTCTTATCGGCGATATTTACGCGGAGAAGGGTATGTACGCCGAGTCTATCGGTGCATTCATCAAGTCAGGCGACGGCCCTTATTCCTTGGGACATTTGGGCAATGCTTATGCC